>JBOHED010000406.1:0-20500 GCA_050700915.1 Actinopolymorphaceae bacterium
CTTTCGACTGTGCCGACCCGGCCGCGTTGGCGGCCTTCTGGGCCGAGGCCCTCGGCTACCAGCTGCAGGCCCCACCCGCCGGCTTCGAGTCGTGGGAGCAGGCCCTGGAGGCGATGGGCGTGCCGCCGGAGAGCCGCAACGATGCCTCGGCGGTGGTCGACGCCGAGGGCTCCGGGCCGCGGCTGTTCTTCCAGCGGGTTCCAGAGGGCAAGCAGGCCAAGAACCGCGTACACCTCGATGTGCGAGCCGCTCCCGGGCTCGAGGGCGACGCACGGATGGCGGCCCTGGAGGCGGAGGCCGAGCGGCTCATCTCCCTCGGCGCGACCCGGATCCGGCGTTACGAGCCCGCCCTGCCGCTCGGCGCCGGTCACCTCGTGATGGCCGATCCGGACGGCAACGAGTTCTGCCTCGACTGATCAGCCCGCGGGGCGAGCCCCGACCTCCAGCGCGGCCGATGCGGCTAGTCGAAGACCACCGGGGTGAGGTCGGGCTCGGCGAGGTCGGCGTCCAGTGGATGCACGGGACGTGCGACATGCCGGTACGAAAGCCCGTTGAGGTCCTGGTTGACCCCACCTGGCGTCAGCGCCAGCACCCAGGAGCGGGCCGCCCGGTAGAGGTCGGGTTGGAGGTAGCCGATCTTGACAGCCGTCAGGTCGTGGGTCGCCGGGTCGAGTCCGAGGGCGGTGAAGTCGACGACGTGATGGAACGGTTTGCGGCGGCTGGTGAGGATCGCCGCGGTCCCACCGGAACGGACGACCGCGATGTCGCCGCCGGACCGGTCGGCCAGGTGCACGTGCTCGACCCGACCTGACAGCGGCACCGGCTCGCCACCGCCGAACTCCCCGCCGACCAGCACGTCCACCTCGGCGCCGACACCCGCGTCGACGCAGGTACGCACGGCCGCGGAGGCGACGCAGCTCGCCCAGATCGCCGACCGCTCGCCGGAGGCCAGCGCAGGCGTGGCGAGGAGCTGGGCGAGAAACCACGCGACGTCGTTCGATCCGCCCGCCGTCGGGTTGTCGCCGGAGTCGCTGACGAAGAACGGTCGCCGGTCGGAGCCGAACGCTTGGGCGATGCACCAGTCGGCGGGCCCCGCGGGCGCACAGAACTCGAAGTCGTCTCGCGCGTCCCACCAGGCCCGAGCGAGCCGCGCGGCCTCGGCCTCGACGGCGGGGCGCTGCGTGCCGGAGACGAGGACGGTGGCCGCGGAGCGGGGCTCGTCGGCCCAGGCGTATCCGACCCAGAGCGAGGCGTCGAGTACGCCGTCCCTGCGTTCGGCGTCGGCGAGTGTGGCGTAGATCGACTTCGCCGGTTCGACGCGGGTGCTCGTCTTCTCGCCGGGGAGCAGGACCGGCACCCGAACCCAGGCGCGTACCGGCCGGACACCCTCGACCAGGCAGTGCACGAGAGTATGGACCGCGCGCTCGCGGGTCTCGACGTAGTCGATGTGCGGCGCCGTGCGGTAGGCCGTGAGCAGTTCGACGGTGCCGGCCAGCTCGCGGGACACCTGCCCGTGCAGGTCCATCGACGCCGACATCAGGCAGGAAGGGCTCACGAGGGCGCGGATCTTCGCCGCCAGCTCGGCCTCGGCGTCGCGGCGGCCCTCCACCGCCATCGCGCCGTGGATGTCGAAGTAGAACCCGTGAAACGGACCGTCGTCCAGCGCGGTCCGGAGGCGGTCGAGCAGCTCGGTCTCCAGTGCGTCGTAGGCCTCGGGAAGGACCTGCCCCCCGGGCATGGCGGACGCCTGGAGGAGGGGAACGAACTCCACGTCCGGGCCGTCCGGGAGCCGCCAGTCGGTGAGGAACGGATAGCGCTCCGCCAGCTCCTCCCCGCGCCCGACGCGGAAGTCGGCGAGTGCGGTCCGGTGGGGTGCGAACGTGCTCGACTCGGTGGACATCCCGGCGATGCCGATGCGGTAGGTCCCGGTGCTCTCACTCATGGACCACCAGTCAACACCACCAGAGTTCGGCGGCGTGGCCCTCGTCAGGTGAGCGCGTAGAACCGCCGCGCGGTGCCGCCGAAAACGGCCGCGCGCTCATCGGAGCTGAGAGAGGTGGTGAGCTCCTCCGCCGCCGATACCCAGTTGGCGTACGGCGTGGCGAGCAGGCACACCGGCCAGTCGGAGCCGAACATCACCCGCTCGGGGCCGAACGCCTCCAGCACCACCTCGACATACGGCCTCAGTGTGTCGACGTCCCAGTCCGCCCAGTCGGCCTCGGTGACGAGGCCCGACAGTTTGCAGCTGACGTGGGGATGGGCCGCGAGCTGGCGGATCTGGGTGGTCCACGGCTCCCGCTGCCCGGCGGCGATCTCGGGCTTCCCGCAGTGGTCGAGGACGAACGCCAGATCGGGCAGTTCGGCGACGGTCGCGATCGCGGCCGGGAGCTGGACCGGGATCGTGAGCAGCTCGTACCGCAGTCCCGCGGCGCCGACGGCGGCGAGTCCGCGTCGGACGTCGGGACGGCAGAGCCATGCCGGGTCGTCCTCGGACTGGACGCCGTGTCGGATCGCCCGCAGGTAACCGCCGCCGGGGGCGTCCCGCAGCGCGGCGAGGTCGTCCGCGACCGACGACGCGGTGAGGTCGATCCACCCGGTGACCGCACCTACCAGTTCATGGTTCTCGGCGAGGGCGAGGAAGTCCCACGTCTCCTCGGTGTCGGAGACCGTCTGCACGAGGACGGTCCGCGTGATGTCCGTGGCCTGCGCCAGCGGGGCAAGGTCGTCGAGGCCGAAGCTGCGCCGGATCGGCGCCATGGCCTCGCCGACGATCCAAGGTTCGTCGCGGACCGCGAGGTCCCAGACGTGGTGGTGAGCGTCGACGCGGATGGTTTCAGCCGTCATGTCCGTCACCTGCCGTAGCGGACGGCGCCGACCGCCGCGAGATCGTCCCACAGCGCCTCGGGAACGTCGTACTCGATCATCGCGAGGTTCTCCTCCAGCTCGGCGACGGTACGGGCACCGGTGAGGATGGACGCCACGGCCGGATGCGCGAGCGGGTACTGGATCGCGGCCGCCTTCAGCGGTACGTCGTGGCGGGCACAGACGGCACCGAGCTCCTGGGCCCGGGCGACGAGTTCCGGTGGCGCCGTCGTGTAGTTGAACGTCGCACCCGGACGCGGATCGGCCAGCAGGCCGGAGTTGTAGACGCCGCCGATGACGATCGAGACACCGCGCTCGAGACAGGCCGGCAGTACGCCCGCTGCTCCCGTCTGATCCAGGAGCGTGTAACGCCCGGCGAGCAGGACGGCGTCGATCTCGGTCTCCAGGACGAACCGGGTCGGGATCCTGGACTGGTTCATCCCGACGCCGATCGCCTTGACGACGCCCTGTTCCCGCAACGAGTGCAGCACGGGGTAGGCGACGGTGAGCGCCTGCTCCTCGTGGTCGTCGGGGTCGTGGATGTAGGCGATGTCTATCGAGTCCAGCCCGAGCCGTTCGAGGCTCTCGTCGAGCGAGCGCCGGATGGCGTCGGGGGAGTAGTCGTAGGTCGCCTCCGACGGAGGGCCGTCGACGAAGCCGTCGGAGTCACCGTGCGGGTTGTCCACAATCAGCCGGCCGACCTTGGTTGACAGTACGAAGCCCGAACGACCGGCATCGGCCACCGGTGCGGCGGCCAGTGCCGCGCCGATTCGCCGCTCCGCGCTGCCGTGGCCGTACAGCGGAGCCGTGTCGACATAGGTCAGGCCCGCGGCGAGCGCCGCGTGCACGACCGCGGCAGCGGTGGCGTCCTCGACGTGGCTGAACAGCCCGCCGAGCGGGGCCGTGCCCAGGCCCAGTGCGGTGACCTCGACCCCACTCCGTCCGAGGGTGCGTCGCTCGGTTGCCCGCTTCGTCATGCCCACCTCGCATCGCTTCCCCGGCGTACGGATGGAGACCGCGCGCCTTTGTGAACTGTTGAGCCGGTTGCGGCTCGACGTAGGAGTCAGCCCGACATCGTGGCAAGCTGACGGTCGGATCCTAGTGGTCATCAGACGGATTCGGTCGTGTGCGGAACCCCCGAGGGCCGCCGAGGAAGGAGCAGCGGGTGACGAAACTCGTTGCCGTGGACGTCCACGATGTGAGGTTCCCCACCTCCGTCGGTTGGCACGGTTCCGACGCCATGAACCCCGATCCGGACTACTCCGCCGCCTACGTCGTCCTGCGTACGGACGAAGGACCGCACGGGCACGGCTTCGTGTTCACGATCGGGCGCGGGAACGAGGTCCAGTGCGCGGCGATCCAGGCGCTCGCGCCGGTCCTGGTCGGGCGCGACGTCGAGGAGATCTGCGGCGACCTCGGCGTCGTCTACCGCCAGCTCGTGGGTGACTCGCAGTTCCGCTGGCTCGGTCCCGAGAAGGGGATCATGCACATGGCGATCGGTGCGATCGTCAACGCGGTCTGGGATCTCGCCGCCAAGCGGGCGGGCAAGCCGGTCTGGAAGTTCCTCGCCGACCTGACGCCGGAAGAACTCGTCGCCCTCGTCGACTGGCGTTACCTCAGCGATGCCCTCACACCGGGAGAGGCACTGGAGCTGCTGAAGGAGGCCGAACCCGGACGGGCCAACCGTGAACGCCGGCTCCGCGCCGAGGGTCTTCCGGCCTACACCACCACACCCGGCTGGCTCGGCTACGACGACGCCACGGCCGAACGGCTGGCACGGCAGGCGGTCGCGGACGGCTTCGGCCAGATCAAGCTCAAGGTCGGGCGCGACCTCGACGACGACCGCCGCCGCCTCACGATCGCCCGCCGAGCGGTGGGCGGCGGCATCAGGTTGGCCGTCGACGCCAACCAGTGCTGGGATGTCGCGGAGGCGGTGTCATGGGTAGACGCGCTCCAGGACTTCGACCTGTGGTGGGTGGAGGAGCCGACGTCACCCGACGACATTCTCGGCCACCGGGCGATTCGTGAGGCCATCGCGCCGGTCAAGGTCGCGACGGGGGAGCACGTCCAGAACCGGGTGATCGTCAAGCAGCTGTTGCAGGCCGGAGCCGTCGACATCCTCCAACTCGACGCGACCCGGGTCGGCGGGGTCAACGAGAACATCGCCATCCTGTTGCTGGCGGCCAAGTTCGGCGTCCCCGTGTGCCCACACGCTGGCGGCGTCGGCCTCTGTGAGCTCGTGCAGCATCTCGCGATGTTCGACGCGGTGGCGGTGGGCGGTGACTGCCCGGACCGGGTGGTGGAGTTCGCCGACCACCTGCACGAGCACTTCGTGACACCCGCGGTAGTCCGAGGCGGTGCGTACATCGCTCCTACCGCGCCAGGCTTCTCGGCCGAGATGCTTCACCAGACGTTGGCCCACTACCGCTTTCCCGACGGGCCGCAGTGGATGGACGCGGCCGGCTGAGCGGTCCACGCGGCCAAGCTCGGAGGTCCGCGCGCAATCGGGTCCCGGGTCAGCTCGTGATGGTCAGCTCGTGACCTTGATGCTCTTGCCCGACGATCCGTCGACCACCGGCCGGTCCTCGAGCGGCTCGTCGAGATGGACGTCGACGGACCTGCTCTGGATGACCTGCGTACACACGAGCTTGTCCTCGGATGCCTTGGGTTTGCTGCGGTGCAGCTTGACGGTCACCGCGTCGTCGCGCTGGCTCACCTCGGCGTCCCGGAGATCGGGCGTACACGGCGTAGGCAACGTGTAGCCGATCGTGAGGGTGCTACCGGAGTCGTCGCGGGCGACCTTGTCGATCCTGATCAACGGCGTCCACCCCGAGTCGTCGGGCGGTGTCGCCGGCGGCATGTCCGGGCTTGTCGCGGATTTGGACGGCTTGGGGGACGGCTTCGACGTGGGCGTGGGTTCGGCATTCGGATCGGTTTCGACGGTCGACGTCCCGCCACAGCCGGTGAGCAGGATGCCGGTGGCCACGAGCGCGGCCGCCCGGCTCATGGCGGTGGTACGGACCCTCATCTGTGCCTCCCGTGTCCCAGGCGCTCAGGCCTCTCTGGTGTGTACCCGTGGGGCGCCCTGCAGGGTCCGACGTCCGGCCCTGGACACGGGTTCCAGAGCCGCCGCTGTGACCGGTGTGGGTGGAGTGGGTCACACCTGGACAGGCGTCCAGCTGGATAGGGTGGCGTATCTCGGCTCGCCGGCTCACCACGGCGGGCGAAGCCGAGAGGTGCCTCCTCGAGGCGTCGACACTGCCCGCCAGACTGAAGGGACTCATCCGTGCGCATCGCGGTGACCGGCTCGATCGCGACCGACCACCTCATGACCTTCGACGGCAAGTTCGGCGACTCGCTCGTGGCCGACCAGCTGGACAAGATCTCGGTGTCCTTCCTGGCGGAGACGCTGGATGTGCGGCGTGGTGGCGTGGGACCCAACATCGCCTTCGGGATGTCCCGCCTCGGCCTCCGCCCGGTGCTCGTGGGCGCGGTAGGCAAGGACTTCGACGACTACCGTTCGTGGTTAGAGCGCCACGGAGTCGACTGCCACTCGATCCACGTGTCCGAACTCAGGCACACTGCCCGTTTCGTGTGTACGACCGACACGGCGCAGGCACAGATCGCGACGTTCTACGCCGGTGCCATGGCGGACGCACGCGAGATCGAGCTCGCCCCTGTCGCCGAACGCGTCGGTGGCCTCGACCTGGTGCTCGTCGGCGCCAACGACCCCGTGGCGATGGTCCGCCACACCGAGGAGTGCCGCGACCGTGGGTACGCCTTCGCGGCCGATCCCTCCCAGCAACTGGCGTGGTCCGATGGCGAGTTGATCCGTTCCCTCATCGACGGAGCGACCTACCTCTTCACCAACGAGTACGAAGCCGCCCTCGCCGAACAGAAGTCCGGCTGGAGCCCGGCCGAGATCCTCTCCCGCGTGCAGGTGCGCATCACCACCCTTGGCGCCAAGGGCGTACGCATCGACAAGGCCGGCGAGCCAGCGCTGCACGTGTCCTGCGTACCCGCGCAGGCCGAGGTCGACCCCACCGGCGTCGGAGACGGGTTCCGGGCCGGCTTCCTCGCCGGTATCGGGTGGGGCCTGCCGATGGAACGCGCCGCCCAGGTCGGCTGCCTGCTCGCCACCCACGTGATCGAGACGACCGGCCCCCAGGAGTACCAACTCGTGGCCGACACCTTCCTGACCCGCCTGGCGGGCGCCTACGGCGACGAGGCGGCCGTGGAGGTCGAGCCTCTCCTGCGTTCGGCCGCCGTTTCCACGCCCGAGCCGGTGTGACCACCGGGTCCAGCAGGCGCGGGGTGCTTCACCTGGCCTCCGAAGCCGCCGAGTAGGGTTCTGTCGCTGCTATGTCGAGGTCGTCCCGGCCGGGCCTTTCGTGTCCGGCACGTCCCGGTGACGCCGCTCGCGTCCGCCAGGGATCTCGGGTCAGAGGGAGAAGGCATCCGGTGAGGTCGAACGCTGGTGATCGTGGACCGCGCCGTGTCCTCCGCAGGATCGGCGCTGCGTCAGTTCTGGGGCTCGTGGTCGTCGTCGCGAGTGGATGCTCCGCCGCTGACATCGACACCTGGAAGAGGGGCGGCCTACCGGCTCCGGCAAGCGACCGTGCCACCCATGTGCTGTCCCTCTGGCAGGGCGCCTGGATCGCCGCCCTGGTGGTCGGCGTCATCGTGTGGGGCCTCATCGTCTGGGCCGTGATCGCCTATCGCCGCCGGGACGACTCGGTACCGCCCCAGACCCGCTACCACCTGCCGATCGAGATCCTCTACTCCGCGGTGCCGTTCGTCATCATCGCCGTGCTCTTCTTCTTCACGGTGCGCGACCAGAACGCCATCCTCGAGACCGACCCGGACAAGCCGCCGACGAACACGATCAACGTCATCGGCCAGCAGTGGGGCTGGACCTTCAACTACCTCGACAACCCCGAGATCGGCGAGACGGTCTGGGAGACCGGTACGCCGGAACGGAACGCGCACCTCTACCTGCCGGTCGGTGAGACCGTCGGGTTCAGGCTCAACTCTCCGGACGTCATCCACTCGTTCTTCGTCCCGGCGTTCCTGTTCAAGCTCGACGTCATTCCCGGCAAGGAGAACTACTTCGAGCTCACCCCGACCAAGGAAGGGACGTACGCGGGCAAGTGTGCCGAGTTGTGTGGCACCTACCATGCCCGGATGCTCTTCACCGTGCACGTGGTGAGCAAGCAGGAGTACATCGCGCACCTCGAGCGGCTCGAGGCCAGGGGACAGACCGGCGAGAACAGCGGTGGTGCGCACACGTCGACCCAGGTGGGCGTCGAGACCGGACAGCCCGAGGGAGCGAACAAGTGACGATTCTCGGTGACCGACCGCAGGCGGCCCAGCGTGCGACGCCGCAACAGGAACGCCGCGTCGGCAGCATCGTCGTGTCGTGGCTGACGACCACCGACCACAAGGTCATCGGCCATCTCTACCTCATCACGTCGTTCGCCTTCTTCCTGGTGGGCGGCCTGATGGCCCTTCTCATGCGGTCGGAGTTGGCCCAGCCGGGTGTACAGATCCTCGGCCAGGAGAAGGGTGAGGAGATCTTCAACCAGCTCTTCACCATGCACGGCACGATCATGCTGCTGCTGTTCGCCACGCCGCTCTTCGTCGGTTTCGCCAATGTCGTCATGCCGCTGCAGATCGGTTCGCCCGATGTCGCATTTCCGCGACTGAACATGTTCAGCTACTGGCTCTTCCTCTTCGGCGGGCTGATCGCGCTCTCCGGATTCCTCGCGCCGGGTGGCGCCGCCAACTTCGGCTGGACCGGATACGCACCGCTCTCCGACGCCGTCCGGTCGCCTGGTGTGGGTGGCGACCTGTGGGTGATGGGTCTCTATCTCGCCGGTCTCGGCACGATTCTCGGCGCCGTCAACTTCGTCACCACGATCTTCTGTATGCGGGCTCCCGGGATGACGATGTTCCGGATGCCGATCTTCACCTGGAACATCCTGGTCACCAGCATCCTGGTGCTGATCGCGTTCCCGATCCTCGCCGGTGCGCTGTTGATGCTGGAGGCCGACCGGCAGTTCGGCGCGCACGTCTTCGATCCCGCCAACGGCGGTCCGATGTTGTGGCAGCACCTGTTCTGGTTCTTCGGGCATCCAGAGGTCTACATCATCGCGTTACCGTTCTTCGGGATCATCACCGAGATCCTTCCGGTGTTCAGCCGCAAGCCGTTGTTCGGCTACGTCGGCATGATCATCGCGACCCTCAGTATCGCGGCGCTGTCGGTGGCGGTCTGGGCGCACCACATGTTCGTGACCGGTGGCGTCAACCTGCCGTTCTTCTCGTTCATGACGTTCCTCATCGCCGTGCCGACCGGGATCAAGTTCTTCAACTGGATCGGCACGATGTGGCGTGGTTCGCTGAGTTTCGAGACGCCGATGTTGTGGTCGATCGGATTCCTGGTGACCTTTCTGTTCGGCGGCCTCACCGGCGTGATCCTGGCTGCACCGCCGCTGGACTTCCACGTCAGCGACACCTATTTCGTGGTCGCACATTTCCATTACGTGGTATTCGGTACGGTCGTTTTCGCGATGTTCGCCGGATTCTATTTCTGGTGGCCGAAAATGACCGGGCGAATGCTCGACGAACATCTGGGCAAGATTCATTTCTGGACATTGTTCATCGGGTTTCACCTGACATTCATGATCCAGCACTGGCTCGGTATCGAGGGAATGCCTCGCAGGTACGCCGACTACCTGAGCACGGACGGTTGGACGACCCTCAACATGGTGTCGACGATCGGTGCGTTCCTGCTCGGGATGTCGACACTGCCATTCCTGCTCAACGTCATCCAGTCGCGCAAGAACCCACGCGTCGAGGTCGACGATCCGTGGGGCTGGGGACGCGGGCTCGAGTGGGCCACGTCCTGTCCGCCCCCTCGGCACAACTTCACGTCGATGCCGCGGATCCGCTCCGAGAGCCCGGCGTTCGACCTCCACCACCCAGAGATCGCGCTGCTCGACGTGGCAACGCTGGAGGGCGGGGACCGGCCAGTCGACGCACCCGATCACACCGGGCGGCTCGAGCATCTCGAACCTGAGCACATTGAAGATGGCAGCGGACAGAACCCGGAGGATCGGTCGTGAAGGTCGAAGGTGTCATCTTTGCGATCCTGGGGATCTTTTTCGTCATCGTCACACCGGTCTACTGGTTCCTGTCCTATGACCCGACCGGGACCAGCGCCCTGGTCCTCACGACCCTGCTCGCCCTGCTGGTGGCGTTCTACGCCCTGCTGACGGCCCGCAGGATCGGACCGCGCCCAGAAGACCGCAAGGACGCCGAAATCGCCGAGGGGGCCGGAGAGCTCGGGTTCTTCAGCCCGCACAGTTGGTGGCCCCTCTTCTGCGGGCTGTCCCTCGCCGTCTGCGTGCTCGGGATCGTGTTCGGATGGTGGCTTTTTCTCATCGGTGCCGGTTTTGGTACCGTCTCCGTGCTCGGCCTGGTCTTCGAGTATTACCGTGGTGAACACGCTCACTAAGCGTCGCCGGCTCTTCCGTTTGGGTAATCTTTTGTGTTGCACTGATCGACGGGCAACTTCTCAGGGCCGGTGGGCGTCCTTTTACACGAAGGATGCCTTCATGAGGGGATTGCCGGGGCTTGGCGAAGTCATCGGCACAGGGGAGTCGAGATGGCACAACGGGGGCGCTCGGAGCCAGCGCGAATCGTCGGATTTCTTACGCTCATGATGTCTTCGACTCTATTGTTCGCCTGCCAGTCGGGCGGCGGCTCGGTCGAGACCCGAGAAGACTCTGGACAGGGCGGCATCATCGCCGCGCAGGTGGGGGAAGCGTCCCCACCGGCAACGATCACGATCGCACCAGCCGACAACCGGGTGAACGTTCCACTGGACGCCGCCGTCAAGGCGACCGTGAGTGGAGGAACTCTCAGCAAGATCACCGTGACCGCGGCGAACGGTGCGAAGGTCAGGGGCACGCTGAGCGAACGCAAGACGGCGTGGTCCACCAACGCCGGCTTTGCGCCCGACGCCGTCTACCAGATCGAGGCGACCGCACTCAACGCCGAAGGCGAGCCGACCGAGGTCATCCAGACCTTCAGCACGCTCAAGCCTTCGAAGGAACTCGACACCGACATCATGCCGCTGGAGGGCAGCAGGGTTGGCGTCGCGATGCCGATCACGGTGAAGTTCGACGAACCGGTCGCCAACCGGGCCGCGGTCGAGAAGCGGCTCGAGGTCCAGACCTCGAAGCCGGTCGAGGGCTCGTGGCACTGGTTCAGCGACGAGGAGGTCCGTTACCGGCCCAAGGCGTACTGGCCGGCACACACCAAGGTGACCGTCAAGGCCCACATGCAGGGCGTCCGGGCCGGTAGCGGTGCATGGGGCCTGAAGGACGAGGTGCGGCGGTTCGGCATCACCAACTCCGTCATCACCAAGGTGAACCTCGCCGACCACCAAGCCCGGGTCTACATCGACGGCAAGCTCCGCCGCACGATCCCCGTGACCGGCGGAATGCCGGGCTGGCGGACGCGGGACGGCACCAAGGTGGTTCTCGAGAAGCGCGAGAACATCCTGTTCCGGAACGAAGCGATCGGTGCGGCGGAACACTACCGCCTGACATCGCGCTGGGGTCTGCGGGTGACCTGGAGCGGCGAGTTCCTCCACACCGCGTCCTGGTCCACCGGGTCACAGGGGAGCGCCAACGTCAGCCACGGGTGCGTCGGCATGAACACAGCGGACTCCGGCTGGCTGTGGGGCGTATCGCACGTCGGCGACCCGGTCGAGGTGCACAGTCCCGAGGGTGACCCGATGGAGCCGAGCAACGGCTTCGGCGACTGGAACTTCAGCTGGAAGGACTACAAGGCCGGCAGCGCCTTGGCGACACAACCCGTCAAGGCGGCCGTGGGATCCAAGCAGGAGAAGGCCGGGCGCTAGTCCTCGCGTACGGCAAGGAACGAACGAGTACGGCAAGGAACGAACGTCCAAGTCCGAGCAAACCTGACGATGTGAGGGGCCGGTGTCCTACTCCCATACGGGAGCTGGGACACCGGCCCCTCGCGTACGTCCGGATGCCACTGGGTGGCCCCGTGCGCTGTGGAGAGCGACCGTACCGGCACCGGGGTTCCCGTTGCCGGGGTTACCCCGTCAAGGTCATCGGTGGTCCGACGTGCTGCTCTCGTGCCCGCTGATCTCGTGGTGGCCGTTGTCGCCGTTGTGACCGTGGTTGTGAGCCGCGTCCAACTCGGGCTTCGTCGGCTTCTGTACGACATCGCCGAAGTAGAAGCGGGACGCCTTCGCCCGGAGCCGCAGCAGCCGCTGGTTCGGCGCCTGGACGCCGTTGGCGTCGATGCCCTCACCGACCTCGACCGGCTCCTGGCGTTCGTGTGAGGCGACGGCGAACGCCTCGTCCTTGGCGAGCGGCTTGTGCACCTCGATGAACTCGCCCGTCGGAAGCCGCATGATCGTCCCGGACTCGGCACCGTGCAGGAGGGTCTCCCTGTCCCGACGCTGCAGGCCGATGCAGATCCGCTTCGTCACGAGGAACGCGACCACCGGTCCGATGAACACCGCGAACCGCAGGAACCAGGTGATGTCGTTGATCGCGACATGGAACGTCGTGGCGACGATGTCGTTTCCGCCGCCGATCCAGAGCAGGCCGTAGAACGTGATCCCCGCGGCGCCGAACGCGGTGCGGGTCGGCTGGTTCCGCGGCCTGTCCAGGATGTGGTGCTCGCGGGTGTCGCCTGTCACCCAGCGTTCGAGGAACGGATAGATCGCGAGGACGACGGCCAGCAGCCCCAACAGGCCGAAGCCGGGGATGAGGATGTTCCAGCTGATCGTGAAGCCCGCGATGTGGGTCTCCCAGTTGGGCATGATCCGGAGGCCCCCCTCGACCCAGCCCATGTACCAGTCGGGCTGGGTTCCCGCACCCACCTGGGACGGGTTGTAGGGGCCGTAGATCCACACCGGGTTGAGCTGGAGCAGCGCGCCCATGAGTGCAGTGACGCCGAACACGACGAAGAAGAAGCCACCGGCCTTGGCCATGTAGACCGGCATCAGCGGGTAGCCGACGACGTTCTTGTTGGTCCGGCCGGGCCCGGGATACTGCGTGTGTTTGTGGTAGACCACCAGCCCGATGTGCGCCGCGATCAGGGCGAGAATCAGACCGGGTAGCAACAGGATGTGGATGCCGTACAGCCTCGGGACGATCGTGTCGCCGGGGAACTCCCCACCGAAGGTGAAGAACGACACGTAGGTGCCGACCACCGGGAGCGACCTGATCAGGCCCTCCACGAAGCGCAGCCCGGTGCCCGACAGCAGGTCGTCGGGGAGCGAGTAGCCGGTGAAGCCCTCGATCAGGCCCAGCTGGAGCAGGATCGTGCCGAGCAGCCAGTTGATCTCGCGCGGCTTGCGGAACGCACCGGTGAAGAACACCCGCAGCATGTGGACCGACATCGCCGCGATGAACAGCATCGCCGCCCAGTGGTGGATCTGTCGCATGAGCAGGCCACCACGGACGTCGAACGACAGGTGCACCGTCGAGGCGAAGGCCTCGGACATGTGCACGCCCTGGAGCGGACCGTAGGCGCCGTTGTAGACCACTTCCTGCATGCTCGGCTTGAACCACAGGGTGAGGAACGTGCCGGACAGCAGCAGGATGATGAAGCTGTAGAGGGCGATCTCGCCCAACAGGAACGACCAGTGGTCGGGAAAGACCTTGCGGAGCTCCTTCTTGACCAGCTTGGCGAGGCCCACCCGCTCGTCGAGGAACTCCAGCGGCTGGCTGACCAGCTTGGGCGTCGTGGGGGTACTCATCCGCGCTCCCAGTAGCTCGGGCCGACGGGCTCGGTGAAGTCGCGTTGCGCCACCAGGAAACCCTCGGAGTCGACCATGATCGGCAGCTGTGGCAGGGACCGTGCAGCCGGGCCGAAGACGACCTTCCCGCTGTCCGCGAGGTCGAACGTCGACTGGTGGCAGGGACAGAGGACCTGCCGCGACACCTGCTCGTAGAGGTTGATCGGGCAACCCACGTGGGTGCAGACCTTGGAGTAGCAGAGGATTCCGTCCACGGCCCAGCCCTGCCGGCCCGGGAGCACGCGGAAGTCGCCCTCCTCCATGCGGACAAGGATCACCGCGGACTTCGCCCGGGCGTTGTTGCGTTCGGCGCCCTCGGGAAGGCTCTCGAGGTTCTCCGGTACGGCGTTGACGAGCTGGCCGAGCTCGAGGTCCTCAGGACGCAGGCGCGTGAACGTCACGTCGTTGACGATGCGGGTGCCGCGGCGCCAGATCGTACTGGCGGACCGGGCGCCAGGCAGCGGCCCGAGGTCGCCGAGCAGGATGACGACGGGGAGCCCGAGCGCGGCCATCGCGCCGATCAACGTACGCCGGATCAGCGAGCGCCGGCCGATGCCGCTCTCCGCCCCGCCCAGGCGTACGGTCGCGATCGCCTCGGCGCGGTCCTCGTCGGAGGAACGTGCGGGATGCCGCTCCTCGACGAGCTCGTGGCTGTCCATGAGCCTTCGGGCCCACTGGATCGCCCCGATCCCGATCAGGAGCAACGCCAGGCCGAGGGTCATGCCGAGGACGAGGTTGGACGCGCCGAAGCCCAGGAACGCCGCGTGCTTGGGTACGAACAGGTACCCGACGACGAACGCGAGGACCAGCACTGCCGCCAGGCCGAACATGGTGGCGATCTGGCGTTCGGCCCGGGTGGCGGCGGCCTCGTCGACGTCGGTGATGCGCGGTTCGTGCGGCGGGATACCGGGGTTGGGGATCGGGTCGCCCTCAGCCCCAGCGCCGTCGGGCACCGCGACCTCGCCGCGGGACTCGAGATCGCTGCTCATGTCGCCTGAGTTCCCCTTCACTTGGCCCTGCCGTTGGCGCTGCCGGTCGTTCCCTTCGCGGCGATCCACACGGCGATGATGACGAGCGAACCGATGCCGATGATCCACGCGGCCAGACCCTCGGGGACGGGCCCGAGCCCGCCGAGGCTGAAGCCACCTCGACTCGGTTCCTCCCTGACCGTCTCCAGGTAACCGATGATCTTCTGCTTGTCCTCGGGCGTGATCACCGCGTCGGAGAACACCGGCATCTGAGCCGGGCCGGTCACCATCGCTTCGTAGATATGCCGAGAGGTCGAGGCGTCAAGGTTTGGCGCGGTCTTGCCCCAGGTCAGCGCGCCACCCTTGCCGACGACGTTGTGGCAGGACGCGCAGTTGGTACGGAAGAGTTCACCGCCTTCGGCCATCTCCGCGTCGGAGAGTTCCTCGGTGGCGTAGTGGTCGGCGGCCGGGATCCCGGGACCCGGGCCGAGTGAGGCGACGTAGGCCGCGAGCGCGGCGATCTCCTCGTCGTTGAAGACAGGCTTCTTCGCGGGCAGCTGCGGCCCTGGCTGCTGAGCCGGCATCCGACCCGTACCGACCTGGAAGTCGACGGCGGCGGCCCCCACGCCGATCAGGCTGGGCCCGTCCGCGGTGCCCTGTGCGTTGAGCCCATGGCAGGACGAGCAGCTCACCGCGAAGAGCTTGCGGCCCTGCTCGATCTGCGTCGACTGGGCGGTCTCCTCGGCGGCCTTCGACGACGGCGAGGCCACGGCGTAGACGCCGCCGAACAGCCCGAGCGCGACGGCCACGACGGTGACCCCGGCGAGGCGGTGCCGCCGCTTGGCAGACAGTGCGCTGCCGACCCGGGCGAAGCCGCCCCGGAACCCCGCTCCGTTCAACCGGGGACGACCCCGGACACCAAATGGCACCTCGGCCCGCTCCCTACTTGATGAGATAGATGGTGGCGAAGAGCCCGATCCACACGACGTCGACGAAGTGCCAGTAGTACGACACGACGATCGCGGTGACCGCCTGTTCGTGGGTGAACCGGCGGGCGAGGAATGTCCGCCCGAGCACCAGCAGGAAGGCGAGCAGCCCGCCGGTGACGTGGAGCCCGTGGAAACCGGTGGTGAGGTAGAAGACCGAGCCGTAGCCCGACGACGCCAGAGTCACGCCCTCGGAGATGAGCTCGGAGTATTCGTACACCTGTCCACCGATGAAGAAGGACCCCATCAGATAGGTGAGAACGAACCACTCCCGAAGTCCCCACTTGGCGGCGTTGAGCACACCGCCCTCGCGGCCGACCTGGCCGCGCTCGGCGGCGAAGACGCCCATCTGGCAGGTCACCGACGACAGCACGAGCACTGTCGTGTTCACGAAAGCGAACGGGACGTTGAGTTTGGCCGTCTCCTGCGCCCACAGGTCGGGCGAAACCGCCCGGATCGTGAAGTATGAGGCGAAGAGAGCGGCGAAGAACATCAACTCGCTCGCGAGCCACACGATCGTCCCCACACTGACCATCGAGGGTCGGTTGGGGAGGCCGTGGAAACGGGTCGCCGGCTCCATGGTTGCTGTCGACACGTCGGCCATTATGTCGGTCTCCGGGTGGCCGCCCGGGGCCACCCCCGAGCGCCCGCACATGCGGCCGGGCATGGGGTTCCTCGCGCGCGGGTACGCGAGCAGTCGTCATGGGCTTCTGCTGCCCGCTGGCGCAGTCTGGTACCGGACGCAAGGGATCACCTCCTGCACCTATGACGAGCCGAGAGCCCGATCCGTGACATGGATGGTGGCGGCGGTAGCATCGCCGGCAGCACCTCGTCGTACACCCACGAGCGCACCCCTTTGCGAGGACAATCCCGATGAGCGCTGAAGCCACCTCGGCCCACGCCGGGTCGGGCGCCCGGTCCGACCGGCGCTCGTTGCGCGTCCTGGTCTACTCCGACGACCGCAACACCCGCGACAAGGTGAAGTTCGGGATCGGCAAGCGTCCGGACCGCGATCTTCCGCCGGTCGAGTTCGTCGAGTGCGCGACCTACCCTGCGGTACTGAAGGCACTGGATGCCGGGGGAGTCGACGTCGTGATCCTCGACGGCGAGGCGGTCCCCACCGGTGGGATGGGGCTGTCGCGGCAGTTGAAGGACGAGATCTTCCGCTGTCCGCCCGTCCTGCTCCTGACCGGGCGTACGCAGGACGCCTGGCTGGCCACCTGGTCCCGGGCCGACGCGGCGGTGCCGTACCCCCTCGACCCGATGGCCCTCTGCCGGGCCACCGTCGAGCTCGCCCGCCAGCGGCTCGCCATCCAGCCGGCGCGCTGAGCGCGGCGGCTTCCACGGACACCACGGAGGCGGCCATGGCGGATCAGCCAGCCCTTACCTGGTCGGGAGTGCTGAGTGCGCTCCTGCGCGGCGAGGACCTCGACACCGAGGCGGCGTCGTGGGCGATGGGTGAGATCCTCTCCGGAGAGGTCACGCCGGTCCAGATCGCCGGGTTCATCGTCGCGATCCGGGTGAAGGGCGAGACGGTGGAGGAGGTCGACGGCCTCGTCCAGGCGATGTACTCCCACGCCACCAGGATCGACGTGCCGGGCCGCACCCTCGACGTGGTGGGCACCGGTGGCGATGGCGCACACACCGTCAACATCTCCACGATGGCGGCTCTCGTCGCCGCCGGTGGCGGTGCGCGGGTCGTCAAACACGGCAACCGCAGCGCATCTTCGATGTGTGGTGCGGCCGACCTGGTGGAGTCGCTCGGCGTGCCCCTCGACCTCGAGCCCAGTCGGGTCGCCGCGATCGCCGAGGAGGCGGGAATCACGTTCTGCTTCGCGCCGCGCTTCCACCCCGCGATGCGGCACGCCGCCATGACGCGGCGCGAGCTCGGCGTACCCACGACGTTCAACGTCCTCGGACCGATGTCCAACCCGGCGCGGCCACGGTCTCAGGCGGTCGGTGTCGCCGACGCGCGGATGGCCGGCATCATGGCGGGCGTGTTCGCGGCAAGAGGCGACGACGCCTTCGTGTTCCGGGGTGACGACGGGCTCGACGAGCTGACCACGACAACGACGTCCCGGGTATGGGTCGTGCAGAACGGCACGGTCACCGAAGAACGCTTCGACGCCACCGATCTCGGCCTCCCGCCGGCCCACGCCGACGCGCTCCGCGGCGGCGACGTCGCCCACAACACGACGGTCTGTCGCCAGTTGCTGGCCGGTGAGCGTGGCCCGGTGCGGGACGCCGTACTCCTCAACGCAGGCGCGGCCCTCGCGGTCCACGAGCGCTCCGACGCCGCTCTGGTCGACCGGATCAGGGCCGGGTACGCACGAGCCGAGGAGTCCGTCGACTCCGGCAAGGCCGCGGCTGTGCTCGATCGTTGGGTCGAGGCCGCGGCGAGGTAGGTCCACGGACCCCTCTTGTGCGGGGCGGTCGGGTCAGTCGGTGATCGTGAGCGTGGCCAGCGCCTTTCGTACGTCGGCCCGAAGGTCGACGTGGGTGTCGGGGATCGAGGCGAGGAAGATCCCGCCGGCACCGCCGCCAAGGTCCACCAGAACGATCGTGATCGTCTCGCCCCGCGACCTGAGGCCCTCGATCCGATAGGTGAAGTGCATGTCGAGCCGGTAGGCGGGCCGGCCGTCGACGGTCGACCGCCGGCTCGACCGGAGCTGCTGAGTGACCTCCGCGCCGGTGAAGCCCTCGTCGGCGAACCAGTCCGAGGCCGTCTTGGCGCTGCCCGCGTGGTCGTCGGCGTTGTACCACTCGGGATCGGCCGCGCCGGCCGCGAGCAGGGCGACCCAGTTGTCGGTGTCGCTGTAGTCCCTTTCGGTCACCTGTGTCTGCGCGTGGCCGGCGGTGAGGATGTTGGCTGCGGCCGGGTCCGCGGTCCATGGCTTCGGCAGGGCGGTGAACTCCAGCCGGGGACCGCCGGGAACCTCGTTCGGATCCCGGTTCCCGCCGCCCGGTCGTTCACCCGGACCCACGTCGCCGGCTGCCGGTGGTGTGGCCTGTTCGGACGGACGCGTCCCACTCGGCGTGGCGGCCGGCGTGGCCTGCTCGGCATCGTCGCCGCCGCGGAAGTACGCCAGGTAGGCGACGCCGGCCACGGCGATGACGAGCACCACGACGGCGACGGCGATGCCGCGGCGTCGTCCGCCATCCGATGCCTCGTCGCCGGCGCTGAGGACCTCGGTCGTCGGGTCACCGCCGTCGCGGCGATCGGTACCAGGTCCGTCGTACGGCAGGTACTCCGGGGGCATGACCTCAAAGGCTAGCCAGGGTTGGCAAGTCGGGGCCGGTCAGTCCTCCGGGAGACCCAGGCTGAAGGCCGCCTCGAGGTCGTGTTGGGAGTACGCCCGGAACGCGATGTGAGTCTGCGTGGACAGCACGCCAGGCACCTTGTTGAGCCGGTCGGCCACCACGTCGGCGATCTCGTCGTGTTGACGGACCCGGACCAGCGCGATGAGGTCGAGGTCGCCGGTCACGGAGTAGACCTCGCTCACTCCGTCGAGTTCGGCGATCTGCTCGGCCACCTCCGGGATCCGGTCGACGTCTGCCTGGACGAACACGATCGCCGTGATCACGATTGCCTCCTCGAAGACGCTTCGCCACGCCGCATGAGGGCGCGGTTCGTACGAACCTATGGGATGGAGGGTCCCCTCATTCGAAGCGGGCGGACGTGGCCACCTGGACTGGCTTCGGCTATCGGGCGGGTCGGTGGGTGGTGCGGAGCCCTCTGGTGTCGTCGGAGGGTACGCCGATGTGGCCGGCGTAGGCGGTGTCGAGCCAGGTCGTGTGCCGTTGCGCTCCGTCGAGCGGGCAGCTCCACTCGCCGTCGAGCTCGACGAGTCGGACGCCTGGTTGCTCCAGCCAGCGGAGGATGCGTTCAGTCTCCTCGACGGTGGCCGCGGGCCTGGGCGGCGGTGGCGGCTCAACGGTCTCGGCGGCGGCAGTGATGACGTCGATCGCCGCGCGGGCGGGCGTGTCCGGCGGGACGACACCGGCACTGGCGAGCCGTCCGTGGCGTACGACATGGGCTTCCCAGCCGCCGTCGGCGGTCCGGAGGGCGGCGACGAGCTCGGGGCACCTGGCCAGGGCGCTCATGCGCTGGGTACGGGCAGCTGCCCGGACGAACGCCGCCATCCGGTCGCGGTGCACGCTCGCCTCCTCGTACCTCGTCTGGGCGGCGAGCCGTTGGATCCGCCCGGAGACGGCATCGATCACGGTGCGTGGGTCGGTGGCGATGGCGGCGCGGACCTCCTCGACATGGGCCGCGTACGCCGCGACGTCGACCTCGCCCACGCAGGGGGCGACGCAGCGGCCCAAGTCGGCGAGTACGCATGCCGAGCCGCCCCGGGGCGTCCTGGACAGCTTCTGCGTGCACTGCCGGATCGGGAACGCCTCGTGGAGCGCCGCGACCGCCTGCTCGGCGACCTTGCGGGACCCGAACGGGCCGAGGTAGGTCGCCGCGTCGGCCTTGACGTCGCGAACGAGCGAGAGCCGCGGGAAGGGTTCGAGGGTGACCTTGACCCAGGTGGCCCGCTCGGGGAACCGCGACCTGCGGTTGTAGCGCGGCTTGTGCGCGGCGATGAGCCGGAGCTCGCGCACCTCCGCCTCCAGCGGGGTTGCACACTCGATCGCCGTCACGTCGGTGGCGAGCCCGATCATCTCGCCGATCCGCGACCGGGTCTCCGACGCGGTGAAATAACTCCGGACCCGGGTGCGCAGGTCCTTCGACGTGCCGACGTAGAGCACCCGCCCGTGGTCGTCGGTGAAGAGGTAGACGCCCGGGGCGTGCGGGAGCCGGTCGGCCAGGTGCCGCTTGCGGCGCTGGG
>JBOHED010000407.1:0-8818 GCA_050700915.1 Actinopolymorphaceae bacterium
CACCGAGCACGGCGTGGACGTGCGGTCGTTCAATTCGTACGGCTCGCGGCGTGGCAACCACGAGGTGATGATCCGCGGGACGTTCGCCAACATCCGGTTGCGCAACCAGCTCGCGCCGGGTACCGAGGGCGGGCTCACCCGGGACTTCACGGCTAACGGCGAGGTGGCGACGATCTACGACGCGTCGGTCCACTACCAGGCGGCCGGTGTGCCGCTGGTCATCCTCGCCGGCAAGGAGTACGGCTCGGGCTCGTCCCGTGACTGGGCGGCCAAGGGCGCCGCCCTGCTGGGTGTCAAGGCGGTGTTGGCGGAGTCCTACGAACGCATCCACCGGTCCAACCTGATCGGCATGGGCGTGCTGCCGCTCCAGTATGCGTCGGGGGAGTCGGCGGAGACACTGGGCCTCACCGGCGAGGAGACGTTCGACATCGTGGGCGTGGAGGAGCTGAACTCCGGGACGATGCCGCGGGAGTTGACGGTGCGCGCGGACGCCAGGGAGTTCCGTGTCGTCGTCCGCATCGACACCCCCGGCGAGGCGGACTACTTCCGTCACGGCGGGATCATGCAGTACGTCCTGCGTTCCCTCCTGTCACGTTGAGCGGCCTGCGTCCGGCGGCCCTGCGGGCTCTACCGCTCGGCCAGCTCCGGCCAGCGGGCTGGCTCGCTCGCCAGCTCGAGGCCCAGGCCGACGGCATGGCCGGCCACCTCGACGAGATCTGGCCGGACGTCGGCGACAGCGCCTGGATCGGCGGATCCGCCGACGGGTGGGAGCGTGGGCCGTACTGGCTGGACGGCGTGACCCCCCTTGCGTTTCTGCTCGACGACGCGCGGCTTCGGGCCAAGGTCGACCGTTGGGTGTCGGCCATCCTCGACCACCAGGACGACGACGGGTGGTTCAGCCCGCGCGGTGATGGTAAGACCGGCCCGGACGCAGACCCTCGCGTCGACGCCGACGTCTGGCCGCGGATGGTGGTGCTGAAGGCGTTGCTGCAGTACCACGCGGCGACCGGCGACGAACGGATCGTCAACGCTGCCTTGCGGTTTGCGCGTTCACTCGCGCCGCGACTCGACCGGACTCCGTTGCACGACTGGGGCCGCAGCCGGTGGGCCGATCTCGTGCTGTCCCTCCACCGGCTGTACGACCTGACCGGCGAGGCGTTCCTGCTCGACCTCGCGAAGACCGCGCATCAGCAGGGCTACGACTGGACCGCGTTCGCGGAATCGCTTCCCTACCGCGAGAAGGTGCCGCAGGCGACTCTCGACGACTTCCGGCGGCGCGCGCGCGGCGTCTGGATGAACGACGACATGATGGCGACGCACGGCGTCAACGTCGCCATGGGGGTGAAGGCGCCCGCGGTCTGGTCGCGGCAGGCCGAGGATCCCGCACCACCTGATCTTCTCGGGCGTCTGCTCGCCCAGCTCGATCTCCACCACGGCCAGGCATCCGGACTCTTCAGCGCCGACGAGCACCTGGCCGGGCGACACCCGTCGCAGGGGACCGAGACCTGTGCGGTGGTGGAGCTGATGTTCTCCCTCGAGACCGCTCTCGAGACGTGGGGAGCTGCCGAGGTCCTGGCCGATCGACTGGAACGCCTTGCCTACAACGCCCTCCCGGCCTGCGCGACGGCCGACGACCGCGGGCACCAGTACGTCCAGCAGGCGAACCAGGTGGTGTGTCACGTGACGCAGGACCGCATCTATACCAACAACGGTCCGGACGCGAACGTCTTCGGGCTGGAGCCGCACTTCGGCTGTTGTACGGCCAACCGGCACCAGGGCTGGCCGAAGTTCGCGGCACGGCTCTGGATGGCCACGCCCGACGACGGCCTGCTCGCGTTGTCGTATGCGCCATGCGTCATCGGGACGACGCTGCGCGGCGCCCCCGTGCGTGTTGACGTGCGGGGAACCTACCCGTTCGCCGACGAGGTGACGATCGTGGTCAGCGCGGGAGCGCCGGTGAGGTTCCCGCTTGCGTTGCGGGTGCCCGGCTGGGCGGGAGACCCGCGCCTGTCCGTCGGTGACGAGCCGCCGGTGGCGCTCGAGCCGGGAACTGTCCACCGGCTGGATCGGGAGTGGATGGGGGAGCAGGTGCTCACTCTTCACCTGCCCGCCCGGGTGCGGGCCGAACACCGCTCGGGCAACAGCGTCTCGGTCCGGCGCGGTCCGCTCGTCTTCGCCCTGGCCGTGGGAGAGTCGTGGCAACGCACGGGCGGACACGAGGCGTACCCCGACTGGGAGGTCCATCCGACGACGCCCTGGAACTACGCCGTCGAGCTCGATCCGGCCGATCCGGAGAAGTCGTTGGCCGTACGCCGGCAAGCAGGTGAGGGAACGGTTTTCTCGCCGGAGGGTGCCCCTCTCGTGCTGTCCGCGACCGCCCGGTGGTTGCCGGACTGGCGGATCGTGCACGGAGCCGCGGACAGTCCGCCGCCACACAGTCCGCCGCCACACAGTCCAACAGAGGGTTCCATCGACGCAGCTGAGCCCGAACCCGAGCAGGTCGCCCTGCTGCCCTACGGTGCTGCCCGCCTTCGCGTGACGGAGTTGCCGTGGCTGCCTCCAACTACTGGCTGATGGGACTCGAGCTCGACGTCGTCCTGCTCACCGGGGTCGCGGTCCTGCTGGGCTCGGTCGTCCAGGGGGCCGCGGGTTTCGGCGTGTCACTTGTCGCCGTACCGGTCCTCACCCTGCTCGATCCGACACTCATACCGGGCAGCATCCTCGTCGTCGGCACTCTGCTGCCGCTGTTCACTCTCGCCCGTGAGGGCGCGTACGTCGACCGGACGAAGGCCGGCCTGAGCTTGGCCGGCCGGCTGGTCGGAACGGTGGGTGGGATCTGGGTCCTTGCCGCGCTGTCGTCCCGGTCGCTGAGTATCGGGATCGGCGTCCTCGTCCTGGCGGGAGCCGTTCTGTCGGTCTGGAACGTGCGCGTGCCCGCGAGCAATGGTTCGTTGTTCGGGGCCGGTGTCATGACTGGTGTGACGGGGACCGCGACTTCGGTCAGCGGGCCGGTCGTCGGTCTGGTGCTGCAGCGGCTGCCAGGACCTCAGCTGCGCGCCACGATGGCGGTGTTCTTCACCATCGGCACCCTGATGTCGCTGACGGCTCTGGCCGTGTCCGGGCATCTTCCCGGCCGACAGGTCGCATGCGGCGTGGCGCTGCTGCCGTTCTTCGGTGCCGGGCACCTGCTCTCCGGCCCACTGCGCCGTCATCTCGACAACGGGTGGATGCGCGTCACCATTCTGACCTTGTCGACCTGCTCGGCACTGGTCGTCCTGGCCAAGGCCCTCTTCCTGCGGTAGTGCGACCGTCCGGGCCGTGCTCAGGGTCCGTCGTCGACGGAGAGCTGGCGGGTCAACGGCGGCGTCTCGAACTCGTCCTCGTCGTCGAGGTCATCATCATCGCGTCGACGTAGTGCGGCTGCTCCGATGAGGATCAGGATGACGGCTCCGAGATTGATCCACGCGCCAGCCTGGATGTCGCTGATGATGAGTTCTCCCGGGTCGACCTCGAGGACGACGGTCGTCACCCAGAGTCCCAACGTAGCGAGAGCGAGCAGGAACGTCACCCACAGCAGGGCACGGGACAGGAACAGCGTCGCGAGGACACCGATGGCACCGACCACCACCAGCGGGGTCGCCATGGACTGATAGTACGACGCCGCCGTCTCGGCCGGATCTGGTTGGAGCAGCAGCTGCTCCACCGGAATCTGGTCCGGAGAACGGCTGTCCAACCAGTCGAAGTAGGCACTCGCGGCAACGGCGAGAGCGCCGATGGTCGCGAGAACTGCTGCCCGTGGGCGGATGTCTGTCATGATCGGACCTCCTGAACCGATGACGACTGGCCCCGTGGCGGTGGAGCCCACCCTAGGCCCCCCCGGGCGTACAACGTCCACCATCTGCAACTGCGCCGGCCAGTATGCCGGTCCCGCCACCGGGAGGGAACAGCGCAGCGTGGCCGATCCGATCTTCGACGCAGTGGTGTGCGACCGTTACGCCACGGGCTGTACGCCTCACAGCGCTGACCGCACCCGCTTGACGTAGTCGGCCGCCTCGGCGTCGTCGGCGTACTTGTGACGCGGCCACAGGAAGCCGCGCAACCCGTCGCCTCTGGTCCGGGGAATCACGTGGGTGTGCAGGTGCGGGACGCTCTGACTGACCCGGTTGTTGATGGCGACGAACGATCCCTGTGCGCCCAAGCCGGTCTCCATCGCCCCCGCAAGTCGCTGCACCGCCTGGAAGTACGGGTCGCGCAATGGGTCGGGCAGGTCGAACAGCGTGTCCACGTGGACACGGGGGACGAGCAGGACATGGCCCTTGAAGACCGGCCGGACGTCGAGGAACGCGAGGAGGTCCGGTTAGTCGAGCACCAGGTGTGCGGGCGCTCCGTCGGCGATCGCGCAGAACGCACAGCCATCCATGGGTCCTGAGCGTACGACCCCCTCCGCGCCCCGCGGCAGTCGAATCTGATCGATCACTCGATCACTGTCCGTCATGCGACGGCTGCGGAAGATAACCATGGGGCGCGTGAGACGCTGCACGAATGGGCCAGGTGTGTCACGAGGGCTTGACGATCAGGTGGGGCACGGGTTGTCTTTGGCGCGTGACGTTACGGCCTGGCTCCCAGGCGTCGCTGCGGGCGGCGAACATCCGCCGGGTGCTGGCAACTGTCCGAGCACACGGCGTTCTCAGCCAAGCCGAAATCGCGCGCCTCACCGGCCTGTCGCCGGCCTCGGTCTCCAACATCGTCCACCAGCTCGGCGACGCCGGGACCGTCGAGGTCTCGCCAGGGATCCGCGGAGGACGGAGGGCCCAGGAGGTCCGGATCCGCTGCGACGAGGGCCTGGTGGTCGGCCTCGACTTCGGTCACCGGCACATCCGGGTGGCGGTCGCCGATCTACGGTTCGCGATCCGGTCCGGGCGCCGGCACTCCTGTGACGTCGGGGCGTCCGCGGCGGTGGCCTTCGCCGCGGCCGAGAAGCTCCTGGTCGAGCTTCTCGACGGCATCGGCGAGGACCGCGCCAAGATCCGGGCGGCGGGAGTGGGGTTGCCGGCGCCGTTGCCTCCCGGCGGCGGGACTCTGGGATCGTGGCCGGTCCTGCCCGGCTGGGAGGCCGTCGACCCGGTACGTGATCTCGCGCAGCGTCTCGACGTGCCCGTGTTCGCCGACAACGACGCCAACCTGGGTGCCCGTGGCGAGCTGTACTTCGGTGCGGGACGCGGGGTCGCCAACCTCGCGTACGTCAGGCGGCGACGGGACTCGGCGCGGGTCTGGTCGTCGACGGGTACGTCTACCACGGCTTCGGCGGCTCGGCGGGGGAGATCGGTCACCTGACCATCGACGAGACCGGGCCGGTCTGTTCCTGCGGTAACCGGGGGTGTCTAGAGACGCTGGTCGGTGCGCCGTACCTCCTCGAGCTCATCCGGCACAGCCATCCCGACCTGCACACGATCGAGGACCTCGTGGCCCGGGCCGTCGAGGGCGACGGCGGCTGTCGCCGGGTGGTCGCCGACGCGGCCCGCCACATCGGCTTCGTCGCGGCCAACCTGTGCAACGTGGTCAACCCCGAACGGGTCGTGGTCGGCGGTGACCTGGCCGCGGCAGGCGACGTGTTCCTCGACCCGCTACGCGCCGCGATGCCGCGTTACGCCGTGTGTTCGGTGGCGTCGACTCCGGTGGTAGCCGCCGAGACGGGCGAGCGCGCGGAGGTGCTCGGGGCCCTCGTCCTCGCCGTCGAGCAGTTGGAGGTCCGGCAGGGTCGGCCCGCCGAGATCCTCTCCGCGACGATGCCGGGCGACGAACTCGAGCGGTCGCACCTCGTTTGAGGGTGCGATCACCGGTGCAGGTCACCAGCGTGGCCAACCACACACCGGGGAACGGCGTCCGAGGATCAGCAGGTGGGCAATCTAGACTCGGGCGGACGGTGCACGGCGTCCGTCCGCCGACGGTCGTGCGAAAGGGGATGGTCATGAGCCTGCTCGAGAAGGTACGGGAGCCTTCCGACCTGTCCGGCCTCTCCGAGCAGCAGCTCGTCGACCTGGCCCGGGAGATCAGGGACTTCCTCGTGACGAAGGTGTCCCGCACCGGCCACCTCGGCCCCAACCTCGGCATCGTGGAGCTCACACTCGCGGTCCACCGGATGTTCGACTCACCGCGGGACAAGATCCTCTTCGACGTCGGCCACCAGGCGTACGTCCACAAGATCGTCACGGGCCGTCAGGCCGGCTTCGACCTGCTGCGGCAGAAGGGTGGCCTGTCGGGCTACCCGAGCCAGGCCGAGTCGCCGCACGACGTGATCGAGAACTCCCACGCGTCGACCGCCCTGTCCTACGCCGACGGCCTCGCGAGGGCCTACCAGCTCCGCGGTGAGGACCGCTACGTCGTGGCGATCGTCGGTGACGGTGCGCTGACCGGCGGGATGGCCTGGGAGGCGCTCAACAACATCGCCGCCGCGAAGGACCGCCGGCTGGTGATCGTGGTCAACGACAACGGCAGGTCGTACCGCCCGACGGTGGGTGGCCTCGCCCAGCACCTCAACGCCATGCGAACCAACCCACGCTACGAACAGGTGCTCGAGCTGGTGAAGCGTTCGCTCGGGCGCACCCCCCTGGTGGGTACGCCGGTCTACGACGTCCTGCACGGGGTCAAGCGCGGCCTGAAGGACGTCCTGGCGCCGCAGGGACTGTTCGAGGACCTCGGCCTGAAGTACGTCGGGCCGATCGACGGTCATGACCGGCCCGCCATCGAGTACGCGCTGGAGCAGGCGATGCGGTTCGGCGGGCCCGTTCTCGTCCACTGCGTGACCCGCAAGGGCGCCGGCTACGACCTCGCCGAACAGGACGAGGAGGACTGCCTGCACCAGATCCGCTCCGATCCCACCGGGACATGGACGAAGGTCTTCAGCGACGAACTCCTGGCCCTCGGCGGGGAGCGCTCCGATCTGGTGGCGATCACGGCGGCGATGCAAGGACCGACCGGCCTGGACCCCTTCGCGCGGCAGTATCCCGATCGGTTCGTCGACGTCGGGATCGCCGAGCAGCATGCGGTGACGTCGGCGGCCGGACTGTCCCTCGGCGGCCTGCATCCTGTCGTCGCGATCTACTCGACGTTCCTCAACCGGGCGTTCGACCAGATGCTGCTCGACGTGGCCTTGCACAAGTGCGGTGCGACGTTCGTCCTGGACCGGTCCGGCGTCACCGGCGACGACGGCCCCAGCCACAACGGCATGTGGGACCTGTCGATCCTGCAGGTGGTCCCAGGGCTCGGGATCGCGGCACCCCGGGACGGCGCACGGCTGCGTGAGTTGCTGCGCGAGGCGGTGGCGGTCGACGACGGTCCGACCGTGATCCGGTTCCCCAAGGGTCCGGCCGCCGACGACATTCCCGCGATCGAGGCGATCGACAGCGTGGACCCTGGCCTGGACGATCCCGGCGGTTGTGACGTCCTGGTCCGCGACGGGGAGCGTGACGTCCTGCTCGTCGCGGTCGGGGCGATGGCCACGACCTGCCTGGAGGTCGCCGGCCGGCTCAGCGGACAGGGGATCGGTGTGACCGTGGTCGATCCGAGGTGGGTCAAGCCGGTCGATCCGGGCATCGTGCGCCTCGCCGCCCAGCACCGGCTGGTCGTGTCCGTCGAGGACAGTGGCCGGGTCGGCGGCTGCGGTGCCGCCCTCGGCCTCGCCCTCGCCGATGCCGGCATCGGCACCCCTCTGCACGTGGCGGGGATCCCCCAGGAGTTTCCCGGGCACGACAAGCGAGCCAGCCTGCTCGCCGAGTTCGGGCTCGCCGCCCAGGACCTCGCCCGCGCCATCGTCGAACGAGTGGCGCAGCTCGACGGAGCCACCCTGGCGAGTGGCGACCACGATCCGCTACCTCGCGCCTGAGGACGTCAGAGCCTTTCCCTCAGTCGTCTCCAGCCACGTGATCGAACGTGCACTCTCCGTTTCCGTTTGGTCGTGCTGAAGCCGGGCACGCGTGGCGCCATGAGCCTGCTGCGTACCAAACCGGTGGAACGGGCGATCACCGACACACTCGAGCCGGAGCACCGCCTCAACAAGAGCCTCGGCGCCCTCGATCTCACCGTCTTCGGGGTGGGCGTGACGATTGGTGGTGGCTTGTTCGTCCTCACCGGAACCGCGGCCGCGTCCTACGCCGGACCGGCCGTGGCGCTGTCGTTCGTCCTCGCGGCGATCGCCTGCGGTCTGGCCGCTCTGTGCTACGCGGAATTGGCGTCGACCGTGCCTGTCGCCGGTTCGGCGTACACGTTCTCCTACGCCGCGTTGGGCGAGCTGATCGCCTGGCTGATCGGGTGGGACCTGATCCTCGAGTTCTTCGTCGCGGCGGCGGCGGTGGCGGGTGGGTGGTCGGGATACCTCGCCACGGCTCTCGACGGGACGCCGCTGGAGATCCCCCCGGCGATCGCCAACACCACCGACGGGGAGATGAACCTTCCGGCCGGGCTGCTGATCCTTGCCCTGACCGGGGTCCTGGTCGTCGGCATCAAACTGTCGAGCCGGATCAACCAGGTCGCTGTGGCGGTGAAGGTGGGCGCAGCGCTGTTGTTCGTCGTCGTCGGGATCTTCCTGGTCAAGGCGAGCAACCTCAGCCCGTTCGTTCCGTCGAGAGAGCCGACCGAAGGTGCGAGTGGACTGACTCAGCCACTCGTCCAGGTGTTGTTCGGGCTGGAGCCGGCCACGTTCGGGTGGGCGGGCGTGGCGAGCGGAGCCGCTGTGGTGTTCTTCGCGTTCATCGGCTTCGACATCGTGGCGACGACCGCCGAGGAGGCGCGTGACCCGCAGCGCGACATGCCACGCGGCATC
>JBOHED010000408.1:0-1906 GCA_050700915.1 Actinopolymorphaceae bacterium
GTCATCGTCTACCAGCGCGCCAACGCGGTGTTCTCCCGGCAGGCGGCGCTCGACCTGCTGGACATTCCCTCGGTGGTGGGGCTCAAGGACGGGATCGGCGACGTCGACGCCCTGCTGCGTACGGTCACGGCGGTCCGCGGCAGCGGACATCCCAGGGCGGCGGACTTCTGCTTCCTCAACGGCATGCCCACCGCCGAGCTCAGCGCCCTCGCCTACCGGGCGATCGGCGTCACGCGGTACTCGTCGGCGGTGCACTGCTTCGCGCCGGACATTGCCCATAGGTTCCACACCGCGTTCACGTCCGGTGACGAGGCGGGCGTGACCACACTCCTGCGGGACTTCTACCTGCCGTTCGCGGAACTGCGCGACCAGGTGCCGGGCTACGCCGTCGCGCTGGTGAAGGCCGGAGCGCGCCTCGCCGGGCTGCCGGTGGGAGGCGTCCGGCCGCCACTGGTCGACCCCACGCCCGCGCACGTCGACCGGCTGGCCGAGATCATCGCCGCGACCCGCGCCGGCGCCGGCCTGGCCAACCTGCCCGACGACAACGGGAGCACCAGATGATCATTCGCGACGTCATCGTCACACCGGTCGCGTTCCGTGACCCGCCGCTGCTCAACGTCGCCGGCGTCCACCAGCCGTACGCCCTGCGCACGATCGTCCAACTGGTCTGCGCCGACGGGGTCGTCGGCCTCGGCGAGACGTACGGCGGCGACACCCTGCTCGCACAACTCGAGGCGATCGCTCCCACCCTGGTCGGGTTGTCGGTGTTCGACGTCAATGCCGTACGCAGCAAGGTCGAAACCGTCGTCGCCGGCGGACCGGGTGGTCAGGACCCGGACCGGCCCACCGGTGCTCCCTCGATCGCCCGCCCGGTGCTGCAGGCGTACTCGCCCTTCGAGGTGGCGTGTCTCGACGCGCAGGGCAAGGCGCTCGGGGTGCCAGTGGTCGACCTGCTCGGTGGTGCCGTCCGCGAGTCCGTGCCGTTCGCCGCCTACCTGTTCTACAAGTGGGCGGGCCATCCGGACTTCGCACCGGACGAGACCTACGGCGAGGCGCTCGACCCGGCCGGCGTCGTCGCACAGGCGCGCACCATGGTCGACACGTACGGTTTCACCTCCCTGAAGCTCAAGGGCGGCGTCTTCCCACCGGAGCAGGAGATCGCGGCGATCCGTGCCCTGCGTGAGGCGTTTCCCGACCTCCCGTTGCGGCTGGATCCCAACGCCGCTTGGACTGTCGCCACGTCGGTCAAGGTCGCCGATGAACTGGACGGAGTGCTCGAGTACCTCGAGGACCCGACGCCGTCGATCCCCGGCATGGCCGACGTCGCCCGCGAGGCGTCGATGCCGCTCGCCACGAACATGTGTGTCGTCGCGTTCGACCATCTGCCGGAAGGCATCGCCCGCAAGGCGATCGGGGTGCTGCTCTGCGACCACCACTATTGGGGCGGCCTGCGAATGTGCCAGACGCTCGCCACGATCTGCCAGACGTTCGGCATCGGGTTGTCCATGCATTCCAACACCCATCTCGGCATCAGCCTGGCCGCGATGGTGCACCTCGGCGCGGCGACGCCCTATCTGTCGTACGCCTGTGACACGCACTACCCGTGGACCGACGACGACGTGGTGCGGCCCGGAGCGCTGCGGTTCGTCGACGGCGCGGTGCCGGTGCCGGGCGGGCCCGGGCTCGGCGTCGAGCTCGACCCGGACGCCCTTGCCCGGCTGCACGAGCAGTACCTCCGCTGCGGGATTCGCCGGCGCGAGGACGGCAACTACCTGCGGCGGTTCCGGCCGGACTTCCAACCCCCGCGCGGCACCTGGTGAATATGTCCCGCGACGGCACCACCAGCCACGTTGTCAGAGGACTTGTCACGGCGTAGTGGACAAACCGTTCGCCGCTCGGCGGTGGG
>JBOHED010000409.1:0-7252 GCA_050700915.1 Actinopolymorphaceae bacterium
ATGTCACCGCGCTCATCCTGGGAGTTGGTCTCCTGCTGGGCAACGCGTTCTTCGTCGCCGCATCATTCGCAGTGGTATCGGTTCGGCCGAGCCAACTCGAACCCGCCGTACAAGCCGGCAACCGACGCGCCGATGTGACCATCAAGGCTCTGCGCCGCGCATCGCGTGGGGTCGGGGTAAGCGAGTGTGGAGAAGCGGGTGATCAGAGGCGCCGGTCAACCATTTCTCCACATTGGATCATCGCCGGCCCGGCCCGGCGGGCAGGGCGTGGCTTCACCGGAGCTTGGTCGTAGCGTGAATGTGTGGTTCGGGCGTGGAATGATCGAGACCAGCCGAAGGCTCGCGGCATGATGGTGTTGCGAACGTTTGGAGTGGCCGTCGCGTACTACATTTCGGCGTTGGTCGGACTCGTCACCGCCCCCCTCGGAGGCCCCGTCAGTTCGCTGTGGATGCCCGCTGGCGTCGCGTTGGTCTGCCTTCTGGCATTCGGTATTCGCACCTGGACATTGAGCGGGATCGCCGTGGGTGCATTGGCAGCGACTATCCCTGTCCTGCCGCTATCTGCCGCGCTGCTGGCGACTGTGGGAAACACGCTTGCGCCGGTATGTGCGTACCTGCTCCTCACCATGATTGGTTACCGGTGGGAGCTGGATCGGGTCAAGGATGTCCTCGCGCTGGTACTGGTCGGCGCATTCGGAGCGATGATGATCAGCGCCACTTTTGGCGCAGTGGCGATCTCGGCCCTGACCGACCGGGCACCTGCCGAGTTCCTGCAGGTATGGGCCGTCTCCTGGTCCAGCGACGCACTTGGCGTCCTGGTGGTGACTCCCTTCCTCCCAGTCGCGCGCAAATTCCGGCTGGTGCGGAGTGCGGGCTGGCAGAGATGGCTGGAGATGGCGCTCCTGCTCCTGGTGACTTTCGCCGTCAGTACGGTGGCGACACGGACGTTCGGCCTTCTCTTCCTCGCTTTCCCACTCGTCATCTGGGCTGCGTGGCGATTCCAACTGTCAGGTGTCGCTCCATGCGTTCTCATCGTGTCGGCAGTCGCAGTCGACGCCGCTGCTCAGGGGTACGGGGTGTTTACCGCGCGACCGCTGCTCGCGAATATCCTGATTCTGCAGGTATTCAACGGAACGATCGTTCTCTCCGGCCTCTTCCTCGCTGTCCTCATCACCGAGTGGAAGAAGTCTCGCGCAGCGGTCGAGCAGACCGTCACCACACTGGCCACTGCTGTCGGCCACATGCAGTCGAGCATGCTCCCCCACCAGGCCTACCTCTCGAACCTCCGCGACACCGACGGACGGGAAAACCAGCAGGGAGGAGCGCCAGACCCGGGCGATTGAGAAGCCTTCCTCATGCCGCACCCGTTCGGCCCGCGCCGAGACACCGGCTGGATCACACTGCTTCGACGGAGATATTCCGGTACGGCGCGCAGAGCCGGACCAGATCCTTCTCGTCGCCAGTGATCACGACTCCTCCGCCGGCCTCGACCGCGACGGCGGCGACATGGGCGTCGACGATCATGTCCGAGTTGGCCTTCGCCGCCGCGAGCACAGCACCGACGAGGGCGGGCCCGAGCGCGGTCGGTAACCCTGCAGTCCAACGATGCCTGCCCGCGGGCCAGTCATGCGTCGACCAGTTGGGTTGTGTCCCATGCCTCGGTACCGCTCCGCAAGCACTACCGAGGGGATCGTCACGTCGCGTCCGAGTCGTTCGGCCGCACGGAGGACGCACCGGATGCGCTGCTTTCGAGGACCTTGGACGCCGCATAGTCACGTCGGGGTGTTCCGACCCGCATGATCATGGAAACGGGCGCCCGCTGCCCGGGTGAGCTGGCGCGAGCAGCGGTTGTTTGACGAATCCGGTGGTCGCCCGGTAGTTTCTCGATTCACCTGGTTGATCGATTCACACATCGTGAGGGCGCGCGAGTGAGCCGGACGACGCTGCTGAGTCTTGCCCAGGTTCTGGGCGTCTCCCGTACGACGGTCTCGAATGCGTACTCGCGTCCGGAAAAACTGTCCGCCGAGCTGCGGGATCGGATTTTCGCGACGGCGCGCGAACTTGGTTACGAAGGCCCGAGCCCGCTGGCTGCGTCATTGCGCAAGGGCCGGACCGATTCGCTCGGCGTGTTGTTCACCGACGACCTGGGTTATGCGTTCAGCGATCCGGTGTCCATGCTGTTCCTTTCCGGAGTCGCCGGGCAGTTGCAGGAGGCGGGCTATGGGTTGACGGTGCTGTCGGCTCCACGGTCCGGCGGAAGCGGGCCGATGTCGCGGGCGATGGTCGACGGGCTGATCGTCTACTCCGTCGACGAGGACTCTCCCGGCCTGGCGGTTGCTCGCAAGCGCGCCATCCCGTCGGTCATGGTGGACCAGGCGCCCGAGACCGGAACGCCATGCGTCAACGTCAGTGACCGGATTGGCGCCGAAGCTGCCGTCGCCCACCTGGTCGAGCACGGCCACACCGCGATCGCCGGCGTCACCGTCGCCGCCGGCAACTCCGGTGCGCGGGCCGACCAGTGTGTGCTGGTCGGCAACCGGGCTACCAGTCGTAGTTACGTCGTACGCGAACGCATGGCCGGATGGCGTCGTGGGTGCAGGGTCGCCGGCCTTCCGCCGCCGGTCATGATCTCCTGCCCGGTCAACGCTGCTGAGCAAGGCCGGCATGCCGTCCGACTGCTGCTCGACGTCCACCCCCGACCGACCGCTGTTGTCTGCCTGAGCGACGAGCTGGCGCTCGGCGTGATGGCAGAACTGGCAGCTCACCGCTTGCACGTACCGGCCGACGTGTCTGTGGTGGGTTTCGACGACTCGCCCGCTGCCGCAATGGCCCAACCACCGCTGACCACCGTGCGGCAGCCCGCACGCGACAAGGGCGCCCTCGCCGCCGGGCTGCTGCTGGACCGGCTACGCACCGGCGAGACCGGCTCCAGTCAGCTCCTCCCCACCGAGCTCACGGTGCGGTCGAGCACCGGGGCAAGGCCGGCCGACCCGTCCAGCTCTCGGAAAGGACGCCGCCATGCTGGCCGTTCAGATCGCTGACCATGGTGGGCCAGAGGTCCTGACCCCGATCCAGATCGAATCCCCGCAACCGGAGCGGGATCGGGTCCTGGTCCGTAACCACTGGATCGGCATCAACTTCGTCGACCTGCAGCACCGGGCCGGTACGCCCTATCCGGTCACGCTTCCGTTGGTACCCGGCACCGAGGCGTCCGGCGTGGTCGAGGCCGTAGGCCCAGAGGGTGATCCGAGCCTTGTCGGGCAACGCGTCGTGCACTTCGGGCACCTCGCCGGGGTGTACGCGGAGCTGACCGCCGTCCCGGCTGCGCACGTGGTTCCGCTGGATGACGGCACATCCCTCGACGAAGCTGCCGCTGTGGCGCTCGCGGGAACCACCGCGCACGTTCTGGTCCGCGAGGCGACCAACGTCGCAGGCAAGGTTGTGGCCGTGCATGCGGCGGCCGGATCGACCGGCGGTGCCATCGTGCAGCTCGCGTCCACAGACGGTGCCCAGGTCATCGCCGTCACATCATCAGCGGAGAAGGCAAAAGTGGCACGCCAGCTCGGTGCTGACCACGCAATCCCACTTGCCGGCCACCCCGATCCGGTTGCCGAGGTAGAGGAGATCACCGACGGCCGGGGCGTCGATATCGTCTACGACGCGACCGGACGGGACACCTTCGAGCTGAGCCTCGCCATGCTCGCCACCCGAGGAACTCTCGTGATGTACGGCGCCATCACCGGGCCGCCGCCGCCCTTCCGCCTCGACAGGCTCTCCGGGATCACCGCCCGTGCTTCAAGGTCCACCGGGTCGCTCACCGCAACGTGGGCGTCCGCCGGCCATTACTTGAGCGAAGCAACCGACCGCGCCCGCGTCACGCATGCCGTGCTGTCCGCGGTACGCCAGGGCCACCTCACCCCGCGCATCGTCGACCGCTTCCCACTGCGCGAAGCGGTGTCCGCGCACAGGCGGCTCGCCGACCGCTCCGTCACCGGGAAGCTCCTGCTCGCCGCCACACCCGGCACCTAACCGTGGCTCCACTGACGTGGCTCAACTGACGTGGCTCAACTGACGTGGCCAGGCCCACTCGACAACGACCGCCTCACCTGTTCACACGACCGACTGGAGGATCACCCGTGCAGTACCAATCTCTTGGCAGGACCGGCGTCTCCGTCACCTCGTTCAGTCTGGGAACGATGCTGTTCGGTGGCGCGGTCGACGAAGCCGACGCCGCCCGGCAACTCGACCTCGCCCTCGACGCCGGCGTCAACAGCATCGACACCGCCAATGTCTATGGCCGCGGAGCCAGCGAGGAACTGCTCGGCCGGCTGCTCCAGAAGGCGGGACGCCGCGACCGGCTCGTCCTGGCGAGCAAGTTCCACTGCGCGATGGACGACGACGATCCCAATGCAGCCGGAAGCTCCCGCCGACACATCATCGACCAGTGCGAGGCGTCGCTGCGCCGGCTTGGCGTCGACCACCTCGACATCTACTACGTGCATCGACCCACGACCCGTATCCCGATCGACGAGACGCTCCGAGCACTCGACGACCTGGTGCGTTCCGGCAAGATCCGCTACATCGGCACCAGCAGCTTCGCCGCGTGGCAGCTGCTCGAGTCGCTGTGGGTGGCCAAGGAGCACCACCTCAACCGTCCGGTCGTCGAGCAGACGGCATACTCTCTGCTCGATCGTCGGGTCGAACGGGAACTGTTGCCCATGGCCAGCAGCTACGGCATCGGGGTCACCGTCTGGTCCCCACTCGCCGGTGGTCTGCTGACCGGCAAATACCAGCACGGTGCCTCGCCTTCAGGCGTACGGCTCGCGCGCGGCAACGATGGCGACTGGGACGTCAAACACTTCGGTGACCGCGTCGACCCGGTGGTGGACGCGATCGTCGACATCGCCGCGGACAAGGGGTGTACGCCTGCACAGCTCAGCCTCGCCTGGCTGCTCGCGCAGCCGGCCGTCAGCAGCGTCGTCCTCGGTGCCCGGACCCCGGACCAGCTCGCCGAACAGTTGGCCGCCACCGACGTCACACTCGACGACGAAGACCTCACCCGGATCGACGCGATCACCCCACCCGGCCGGGCAGTCGTCCCGTACTACCTCGACGACGCCTATGCCGACTTCCGCCCACACCTGCACCACTGGTAGCAACCCATGAGTTGACCCAGGAGCGGTCAGCCCATCCGGCTCGCGGCGCCGACCGGTCAGTCCGACCGGTCAGTCTGGCCGTTCGTGGGCGGCGAGGATCTCGTCGAGAACGACCGACGCATCCGCCGGCAGGCCGTCGCCGTCGCGAACCGCTCCGGCGCAGACGACCAGAGCCTTCCAGAGCGCCCAGCCTTGTCCACGCTCCCAGGTCGCCTCGTCCACCTTCAGCCGATCGCGGAACGCGGCCCGGCTCTCGCCGGTCAACATCGTCCAGGCGATCGCCAGATCGCAGGCCGAGTCTCCGACTCCGCAGGTGCCGAAGTCGATGACGGCCGCGAGCGTACCGCCCTTCACCAGAAGGTTTCCCGAGGCGATGTCACCGTGGAACCAGACCGGCCGGCCGTCCCACGTGGCGCGCAACGCGCGCTCCCAGATCTCTTCGGCGGCGTCGGTCCGGATCAGTCCGTCCAAGGTCTGCAGAGAGACCCGGGCCCACCCGTCGTAGGTCGTCAGAGGTCCGCCTCGGAACCAGTTGTGCAGTTCCGGGCCTGGTCCGCCGGTCGGATCGATGCGTTGCAGGGACACGAGGAACTCCGCGACGTCGATGGCGAACGCTGTCATGTCCTCGACGGCGGCACGGTCCGCGGGCTCGCCACCGAGCCACCGATAGACCGACCAGTCGTGCGGAAAGGCCTTATCGGGTACGCCTCTGGCGAGCGGAACCGGGATCTCCAGCGGCAACGCGGGTGCGAGAACCGGCAGCCACCGGTGCTCCTTCTCCACCGCCAGCGCGTACTCCGCGGCAGTCGGCAGCCGCACCAACATCTCGTCACCGAGGCGAAAGGTGCAGTTGTCCCAACCCTGCGCATCGACCGGCCGGAGCTCGAGGTCGGACCAGTGCGGGAACTGCGCGGCGATCAACCTGCGCGCCACCGAGGCGTCGACCGGATTCCGGTCCTGCCGCGGCAGGACCTCGGGTGTCTCGTTCATCGGAGCGCGACGGTACGACGCCCCACCAGATCACCGCAAGCTGATTTCCGGCCGGTCACACGCTTGGCCAGGTTGACCAGTCGGTTGTCGTGCGACACGACCCATGCCGTCTCGCGCGCCTCGGGACCGCCTGCCCGACATGCAGGATCGCGGCCCGCACGTGATCGTTCTTGCCGTGGAACGTACGGGCTGCTGCAAGCTCGCCGGCCGGCCCAACATGGCGAATCTGGCGCCATCGAGGGCGACGAGACTCATGGTGGCTGGCCGTGGTCGGCGACCCATCTGGCGATCTGAAGGCGGGAAACGAAACCGAGTTTGCTGAGAATATGCTCGACATGAGCTTCCGCTGTACGCGGCGAGATGACCAGGATATCGGCGATCTCCCGATTGGACTTTCCCTCAAAGACGAGCCTTGCCACTTCCTGTTCCCGTTTCGTCAATGTCCATCCGGGACCCGGCGTGCGCTGTCGGTGGAGGTGTGTGGCGCCGCTATCTGGCAAGCCTTCCTCGGGGGCCCTCGGTTTCATGGTCTGGTCGTCCATTGCGAAAGCGATCATCTCCGCTGGCGTAAGTCCCGCGCCGTACCGGTAGGCAACGGTGTGCGACTCCTCCCCGAGCGCTTCATGACACTCTGCTCTTGTTCGTTTGCTCCAATCGAGCAGTATCTCGAATCCAAGGAGGGGCCGACCAATGCGCTCCCACATCCTGTCCGCGGCGCCGAAGAGTGTTGCAGCACGGCGGGGATCACCACCGGATGCCGCAGCCCAGGCCAGGACCTCCACACAACATGGGATTCCCAACTGGTCATTCAGCACATTCTTGGTGCGAAGACATTCCCGCAGCGTGAGTGTCGCCTGCTCGGGGTTCAGCGCCGCCCACCAGGTGACGCCGAGGATCCACTTTACCCAGGACAGCGCCCAGCGCTCACCGAGTGGTACGCAAATCGACTCACACTCATGATGAAGCGCCAGCACCCGGTCGACGTCAGCCGACGGCAAGGCGAGCTGAGAAGCCAGCGTAAAAATTATCAGGCGTGGAGCCGTCCATTGTCTCGACGCGCGATAGTGAGAAAGTGTCTGCTGCAGTAGCGGTCCCGACTCCGCTGC
>JBOHED010000410.1:0-10046 GCA_050700915.1 Actinopolymorphaceae bacterium
ACGCAGGTCGGACCGGATGCCGCACAGCCGTACGCCGGAACGGATGGCACGCCACCGCAACCGCTCACCGTCCGCGGTCAGTTGGCTGGTGGGTACATGGTCGAAATCGCCGGCGACACCACGGCCACCGAGGCTCGCATGGAGGGTCCGAACAACTGCACCCTGCGCCACAACGGCAGTCTGACCGAAGTCTCCGGACAGGTGGGCGATGAGGGACTTCTCGTCGTGCCCGCGAACGCCGATCTCGACATCGAGGTCAACAGCGGCGAGGCGCGCCTCATTGGGCTGCGCGGCGTCCTGCGTACCCGCCTCAATGTCGGCGACGCCGTCGTCAAGTGCGCCCTCACCCGCGGCCACTCGACCATCGACGCCAACGCCGGTGACCTGCGGATCGTGCTCCTCCCCGACTCGGACGTCCACGTGGTGGTGCGGTGTGCCGCGGACATCGGCGTCGACCAACACCTGCACAAGATCGGCCGCGGCGAGTGGACCCTCGGCGAGGGCACGGCACAACTGGAGATCACCGGCAACCTCGGCTCGGTCTCGATCGGTACGGAACGCTGATGGCGAAGGCGCGCACCTACGCTCCGCCGCAGAGCTGTCCGACCTGCCAGGAACCGCTGTCGGTCTCGGGCCTGCGGTGCGAAGCCTGCGAGACTGAGGTACGCGGGCGCTTCCACCAGTGCGACTTCTGCTCCCTGGACGACGCGCAGCGCGACCTGCTCCGCGTCTTCCTCGCGGCGAGGGGCAACACCAAGGAGCTCGAACGTCACCTCGGTGTCAGCTACCCCACGGCCCGGGCGCGGCTGGAGGATCTCCTTGCCGCGTTGGGCATCGTCGCCAGGCCACCGGATCGTCCGGCCGATCGGCGCCAGCTCCTCGACGCGGTGGCTCGAGGCGAGCTCGACGTGGACGAGGCGTTGGACGAGCTGAGCCCGCGCCAGCGGTAACCCGGTCCTGCCCCGCCGGATGTGGATTCCTGCATACGAAAGAATTCCTGCGTACGAAAGGATGTGGCGTAGGCGCGGCATCCTGGGTAATGTCGGCCGCGTGCCGCACCGATAGCGGCCTCCAGTTCACGAAAGACAAAGCGCCGTCCAGCGCTGATTTCATGGAGGTCCGCTGATGTCGTCCATCGAGGTGCGTCCGTTCCGCCGCAGCGATCGCGAGCAGCTCACGACCCTGGTCAACCGGCACATCCAGGCCGTCATCCCCGGCATGTCGGTGTCGGTGAGCACGGTGTTGAACCAGCTCGAGCGGGAGCCCGGTGAGGCCATCGTCGATCCCTGGGTCAGTGCACGCACGACCCTGGTCGCCTACCAGCACGAGCGTCTGGTCGCGGCCGCCCACCTGCGTCGCTACGCCGACGATGACCGGGTGAACGTCGGCTACCGCGATGCCGGTGAGATCCGCTGGATGGTGTGCTGGCCGCCGGACTTCCCGTGGAACGACGCGACGGCTGCCGGTGACACACTCGCGGGAGCGTGCCACGAGCAGTTCGACCGCTGGCAGGTGAGCGGCCGGTCCGCCGACGGGTCGCTGCCGGCGCCGTCCATCTACGGCGTCCCCGCGCAGTGGCCGCACATAAGCGCGATCTACGAGCGCGCAGGGTTCGTCCACGTGGGGGACACCGAGGTCGTCCTGCTCGCCCGCGTCGAGGACATTCCCCTGGCCGGCGAGCCGCCCATCGCCGGGCTGACCGCGCGGCGTTCGCTGGGTATCAACGGGACCCGGTTCTCGGCCTACCTCGGCGACGAGAGGGTGGGCTACATCGAGGTCGAGAACCTCGCCGACGCCGGGCGGGTCGCCCGGCACGACGGCTGGGCCGACATCGGCAACCTGCACATCCTGGAGGCGTACCAACGGCAGGGGATCGCGACGTGGCTGTTCGGGCTCGTGGCCGAGTGGCTGGATCTCGCCCGGGTCGACCGGTTGCTGGAGTACGCCAACCCGGAGCAGGAGGCGGAGCTGGCGCTGTTCCGGCGGCTCGGGTTCGTCGAGTTGACGAGAACCGCGCGCGGGTTCGACGTGAAGACCGCCTGAACGGACGGCGCCCGGACCGGCCGCGGTTGCCCACCTGGGCCGGCCGGGACCGCCCACCTGTATTGACACGGACATGCACCAGTCATAACCTCGCCGGCAATCGATTACTCGGTTGTTGTCCAATGGGCACCATGCCGTAGGTCGTCACCCTGCTCGACGCGGAGGAGATGACACATGGAGGCGGAACCTTCGACCAGCGTCCATTCCACACTCGGGCTTTCGCGCCGGACGTTCCTGCGAGGGGCCGCCGCGACCGGGTTGGGCCTCGGTGCGGCAGCCACTCTGGGAGCATGTGGCGGCAAGAGTGGGCAGGGATCTGCCGCCGGGACGGTGACTCTTGTCTACTCCGGGGACGCCGAGCAGAAGAAGATCTGGGAGTCGCTCTTCGACTCATTCCGGAAAGAGCACCCGGACATCGACCTGCAGGCGAGGAACATCCCGTCCGACAGTTGGTCGGAGTTCTTCGACACCGTGTCGGTGCAGATCGCGGGCGGGCAGGTCCCCGACATCGTGCGCGTGGCCACCGAAGGGCAGCGGCTCTTCGCGAGCCGGGGGTTGGTGTTGCCGATCGACGAGTTCGTCGATCGGGACCGTGAGGAGCTTGCGTCGTACTTCGACGACGTCCATCCCAACCTGATCAGGTGGACGAACGAACTCTCCTCGCCGGGGGAGGAGACCTTCTACCTGCCGCACGGCTTCAACACCATGTGCATCCACTACAGCACCGAGATCTTCGAACGCGCTGGCGCCGAGGAGCCGACGGACGACTGGACCTGGGACGACTTCCACAAGGCCGCGGAGACGATCGCCGACAAGCTGCCCGGCACCTTCGCCATGGACGTACCGCCAGCGTACTTCGGCTCGGTCATGCCATGGCTGCTGACCAACGGGTCGAGCACGATGAACGCCGACTGGACCAAGTCGTCAGTCGCAACCTCGGGAGCCGTCGAGGCGGCTCAGTTCATGCGGTCGCTCGTGGCGGACGGCCTGAGCCCCAAACCAGGCGGGGAGTACGACGCCTTCACCGCGATGTCGCAGGGCAAGCTCGCGATGTTCGGCGGCGGCCGTTGGCCGGTGATCAGTCTGCGCAACCTCGACTACGTGGACAAGGTCAAGATCGTCGCCTGGCCGCAGTCGCGAGGGCAGGGATCGCCGGTGGGTTGGGATGCGTACCCGATCATGAAGGAGGCCGAGAATCCGGAAGGCGCCTGGGAGTTCGTGAAGTTCATGGCCGGCAAGAAGGCGACGACGCTCTTCGCCGAACTCGCCGGCACGATCGTTCCTCCGCTGCGGTCCGTGGCGGAGAGCGACGCGTTCTTCGAGAACGCCCCGGAAGGCACAGGGAAGCTCTACGACGCGCTGGCGTACGCCACACCGATTCCCTCGCCCGACAAGGGGAACGTGATCGAGCAGGACATCATCGACACCTTCGAGCAGATCCTGGCGGGCAACTCCGAACCGGAGGCCGGCTTGCAGGAACTCGACCAGAAGATCCAGTCCAACCTCTAGGTTTCGCAGGTAGCAGACACCGATGCCGACGTCAGCGGGATCCACCACCACGCGGCCGGATTCCGTGCCCGCCGCCGCGCGCGACCGCGGCCCGGGCTGGAGCCGGCGAGCGTGGCTGCGCCGCGACGCGCTGACCGGCTATCTGTTCCTGAGTCCGGCGTACGTGCTCTTTCTCGTCTTCCTCGCCGGACCGCTGGTCGGCGCCATCGCGCTGAGCCTGTTCTCGTGGCAGTTGTTGGGGACCTCGGAGTTCGTCGGGTTCGCCAACTTCGTGAAGCTCGCGGGTGACGAGACGGCGTTGGCTGCGATCGGCAACACGTTCGTCTTCACGTTCTGGTCCGTCGTGCTGCACATCGGCCTGGGCCTTCCGCTCGCGCTCGCGGTGCATCGGGCGATGCCGGCGGTGTTGAGCTACTTCCTCCGCGCGTCGGTCTTCTTCCCCATGCTGGTCTCCTGGGCGGCGGTATCGCTGATCTGGAAATACATTCTCGACCCGAACTTCGGGCTCATCAACCACTACCTGGACCGGCTCGGCCTGCCGTCGCCCACGTTCCTGGTCGACCCGGAGTGGGCGATGCCCGCCGTCGTCTTCGTCGATCTGTGGAAGACGTTGGGATTCACCTTCATCATTCTGCTGGCCGGTCTGCAGGGAATTCCGACGCATTTGTACGAAGCCGCCAAGGTCGACGGAGCCTCGGCGTTCCAGCGATTCTGGAGCATCACCATCCCGATGCTGTCGCCGACACTCTTCTTCGCCACCATCATCACGTTCATCGGTGCGTTCCAGATCTTCGAACCGATGTACATCATGACCGAAGGCGGGCCGAAGGACACCACGCTCAGCATCGTCATGCACATCTACGAGACGGCATTCCGCGGATTCGAGATGGGATACGGCTCGGCGTTGGCGCTCGTGGTGTTCGTCGTCATCATGATCGTCACACTCGTCCAGCTCCGGCTGGGCCGCCATTGGGTGCACTATGAGTAGGGCTCGCCGATCCACCGGTCGCTGGGTGCTCAACCTCGGGTTGCTGGTCCTCGGCCTGCTGATGTTCGCTCCGTTCTACTGGATGCTGCTCAACGCGGTGTTGCCCACCAGGTTCGCGTTCGCGCTGCCGCCGGTCTGGGTCCCGAAGGCGGTGACGTTCGACCACTTCGGCAAGGTGTTCGAGCTGATCCCGTTCGGGATGTTCGTCCTCAACAGTCTGAAGGTCACGTTCATCGTCACCACCGGCGTTCTGATCGTCAGCACAATGGCCGCCTACGCCTTTGCGCGGTTGCGTTTTCCGGGGCGCGACCTGTTGTTCCTCATCCTGCTCGCGTCGCTGATGGTGCCGGGGCAGGTCACCGTGGTGCCCACGTTCATCGTCCTGCGGACGCTCGGTTTGGTCGACACCCACGAGGCGGTCTACCTTCCACAGCTCATCAACGTGCTCGGGATCTTCCTGCTCCGGCAGTGGTTCCTGACCCTGCCGCGGGAACTCGAGGACGCGGCACGCATCGACGGGGCGGGACACGCGGGAATCCTGCGGCATGTCGTCGTACCACTGTCCGGACCGCCGTTGGCCGCGCTCGCGATCTTCTGTTCGCAGCAGGCGTGGAACGACTTCTTCTGGCCCAACATCATGCTGTCCTCGCCGGAGAAGATGACCCTCCCGGTGGGGCTGGTCTATCTCCAGGGCCAGTACAGCACCGGCTCTCCCGTGGTGATCTTCGCGGCGATCTCGATGGTGGTCGTTCCCGTGCTCGTGCTCTTCCTGTTCGCGCAGCGGCCGATCACCCAGAGCCTCGCACTGACGGGTCTGCGCGGGTGAGCGGAGTGGTGGCCGGGGACAGGGCGAGCCTGTCGGAAATGTCGTGGCAGGGTCTGCCACGGCTGGTGGCGACGACGGTCTGGACGAACCTTCCGCTCCTCCTCGCCATCGACGTGTGCATGGTCGTCGCGGCGGTACCCGCGCTCGTGGCCGTCCTTGTCGGTGGCCACCTCGCCGCGCCATTGATCGCGGCGGTCACTCTTGGCCCGTTGTGGGCCGCGACTGTGGCGACCACGGACCGGATGGTCCGCGACGAACCTGTTTCCCTGCAGGCGTTCGGCAGTGCCCTACGACGCCACGCCGGCCGGGGTGTCCGCCTCGGCGTTGTCGCCGGGACGGCCGTGACGGCGTTCCTCGGGACCGTCGCGACTCTTGCCGTGAACCCCGGCCAGCGATGGCTTCTCGTTCCGCTCGCGGCCGACGGCGCAGTCATGGTGTTGCTCGGGCTCGTCGGGCTCACGGCGTTCACCCTCACCACGTCGGGAGGGTTGCGCGGCTGGGTCCTGGTACGTGTCGCACTGGAGGCGGTGACCGCCCACCGGATGCCGGTGGCCGGCGCGGTGGCGCTGATCGTCCTCATCGCCGCGTTGGTCAGCTGGGTGCCCGGAACGTCGGCGGTCGTGCCGGCGCCCCTTGCGGTCTTCTTGTCTGCCTGGACGATGCGGGCGTACGCGAGGTTCGATCTGAAGCCGGGGGAGCGGGTCGACGATGATTGAGACCGGGCGGGCAGGAAGTCGGCGCGTACGCATGCGGGACGTCGCCACGCGCGCGGGTGTCTCGGCGGCCACCGTGTCGCGGGCGCTCAACAACCGGCCGACGGTCGACCCGCAACTGGCCGACCGGGTACGCAGGGTGGCAGCCGACCTCGGCTATGAGCCCAACCGGGTGGCGCGCAGCCTGCGACGTCAGGCCGGCAGCGTGTGGGCGCTCATCATCTCCGACATCGAGAACCCTTTCTTCACCTCGGTGGCACGCGGTGTCGAAGAGGTCGCGTTGCACGAGGGGTTCTCGGTCGTCCTGTGCAACACCGACGAGAACATCGCGCGCGAGCGGCGCTACCTCGATGTCGTACTCGCCGAACAGGCTGCCGGCGTCATCATCGCTCCCGCGTCGGATCGCACCGACATCAGTGTGCTCCGCGACCACGACGTCCCGGTCGTCACGCTGGACCGGAGGATCCGTGGCGCGCAGGTCGACAGCGTCGTCGTCGACAACCACGCCGGCGCACGCCAGGCGACCAGCCACCTGCTCGGCGCGGGATACCGGCGGATCGCGTGCATCTCCGGTCCGTCCAAGCTCACCACCGCGACCGAACGACGCAAGGGGTACGCCGCCGCGCTCCGCGCCGCGCGGCAGGAGGTCGACCGACAGTTGGTGCGGCAGACCGACTTCCGGGTCGAAGGCGGCTACGTCGCGGCGGGGGAGTTGCTCGACCTGGCGGAGCCGCCAGATGCGTTCTTCGTCGCCAACAACCTGATGGCCGCCGGGGCGATGCGGGCGCTGCGTGAGCGAGGCATCGACGTACCGGAGCAGGTGGGGGTCGTCGGCTTCGACGACTCACCCTGGGCGCCGCTCATGGCGCCGGCACTGACGATCGTCGAGCAGCCGACCTACCTGCTCGGCACCGAGGCCGCGCGCCTCCTACGACGCCGGCTGGCCGACCGGTCGGCTGCCGTCGAGGCCGTCACACTCCCGACCGAACTTCGGGTCCGCGACAGTTCCCGAGGACCACAACCGTGAGGAGCATGCCCACCATGGCAGAAGGATTCGACTGGCCCGTACTCACCCGCTATGACTTCAAAGGGTCGCTCCAGCTGGCAATGCCGCTCGGTGGCATCGGCACCGGGACCGTGAGTCTGGGTGGTCGCGGTGACCTGCGGGACTGGGAGGTCGTCAACCGGCCGGCGAAGGGTTTCGCGCCGAAGTGGAGCTTCTTCGCGCTCAGGACGGCGCCAACTGCTGGTGGCGCTGACGGTGGGCAAGTCGTCGCGAGGGCGCTGGAGGGGCCCATCGATCTCGTGCTGTACGGCGGTGGTCACGGCTCCGCGGTGGCAAACCACGGCCTGCCGCGCTTTGCCAATTCGGAGTTTCTGGCGGCCTATCCCTTCGGGCAGGTACTCCTTGACGATCCCGAGGTGCCGGTTTCGGTACGCCTGCAGGCGTTCAACCCTCTGGTGCCGGCCGACACCGAGGCGAGCGGCATTCCGATCGCTGTACTGCGCTATGTCGTCAGCAATGATGCCGATCACGACCTCGACGTCTCCCTGGCGGGCACGTTGCAGAACTTCGTCGGTACCGACGGGTCCGACGGCAAGCCGAACCGCAACCACAATGTCGTACGCAGGGATTCGTTCGGCCAGGGAGTTTTCCTGTCCTCGGACGGCGTGGACAACGCTGCGGAACAGTGGGGATCGCTGGCACTGGTGGCGTTGGGCGAGGACGTCGTGAGCATGCGGACGGGCTGGGCCGACCACACCTGGGGTGGCGAGCTGCTGGACTTCTGGGACGACTTCACCACCGATGGTCAGCTCGACGAACGGCCTACCGACAATGACGCACCGATGGCCTCGGTTGCTGTCAAGCGCACATTGACGCCCGGTGAGACGCATGAGTTCACCTTTCTCCTGGCATGGCACTTCCCGAACCGCCGCGACTGGGACCGCCAGGAAACGGTGGGCAACTACTACGCGACGAAGTACGCCGACGCATGGCAGGTCGTGGCCGACACGGCACCCGAACTTCCGGAACTCGAGCGGCGGACCCGGTCGTTCGTCGACGCGCTCGTGGGGTCACACCTACCGGGGGCGGTGAAGGACGCCGCGCTGTCGAACCTGTCGACCTTGCGTACTCAGACGTGTTTTCGTACCTCCGACGGCAGTTTCTTCGGCTGGGAGGGCTGCAGCGACGATGTCGGCTGCTGCATGGGGAACTGCACCCACGTGTGGAACTACGAGCAGGCGACCCCGTTTCTGTTCGGCGGTATGGCCAGGTCGCTGCGGGAGATCGAGTTCCGCTACGGCACAGCCGACGACGGGCAGATGAGCTTCCGGGTCCAGCTGCCGTTGGAACGCGCACTCACCGAGGTCGGGACGGCCGCCGCGGACGGCCAGATGGGCTGCCTGGTCAAGCTCTACCGCGAGTGGAGATTGTCCGGTGACGACGAACTCCTGCGCACTCTGTGGCCTAAGGCACGCAAGGCAATGGAGTTCGCATGGATCCCTGGTGGCTGGGATGCTGACCGCGACGGCGTGATGGAAGGCTCGCAACACAACACGATGGACGTCGAATACTTCGGACCCAACCCGGAGATCGGTGCGTGGTACCTCGCGGCACTCCGCGCGTGTGAGGAAATGGCCCAGTATCTTGGCGAGGAGGACTTCGCCCAGACCTGCCACGATCTCTTCCAGCGCGGGAGCACCTGGCTCGACGAGAATCTCTGGAACGGTGAGTACTACCGGCACGAGATTCGGCCACCTGGTTCGGAGGACGCGATCGCGCCTGGCCTGCGGCTGCGTGGTATCGGCGCCCGGGATCTTGTCAACCCGGAGTTGCAGATCGGGGACGGGTGCCTCGCCGATCAACTCGTCGGGCAGAAGCTCGCGCACCTGTGTGGTCTCGGGCATCTGCTGGATCCGGCGCACATTCGTACGACATTCACCAGCATCCTGCGCCACAACGGGCGGGACACGATGGCAGGACACTTCAACCCGATGCGTAGTTATGCGTTGGGTGACGAGGCAGGTCTGGTCGTCGCGTCATATCCGCGGGGGAACCGGCCGGCGCGGCCCTTCCCGTATTTCGACGAGGTGTGGACCGGTCTGGAATACACGGCCGCCGTCGGCATGATCTTCGAAGGGATGCGGAGCGAGGGGCTTGGCGTGGTGGAGACCGTGCGGAGTCGGTTCGACGGTCGGAAGCGTAATCCGTTCGACGAGGCGGAGTGCGGGCACCACTACGTCCGGGCGATGGCGAGCTGGGGACTGGTTCCCGCGTGGACCGGATTCGCCTACGACGGTGTCGATCGCACCCTGCGGTTCGCGGCGGCGGACGAGGAGGGTGGGTCGTCATCGGTCCGGTGGTTCTGGTCGAACGGCTACGCCTGGGGAACTGTCGACCAGCGGCGCGGCGAGACAGGCGTCGACGTCACGGTGCACGTAATCGAGGGCACGCTCCGGGTCCGCGAGCTTTCCCTGGCGGGCATCGGCACGGTGGATCTCGGCGACCGGGAGATCGGAGCGGGCGAGCAGCTCTCGGAGTCGGTTCCAGCGTGATGCGGCGGGGTGCGGGTGGTCCCGACGGGACGCGTTTCCAGGACGGTGCGATTTCGTCACGGTTACGTTTCGTGTGCGGTGTCGGCCACCGTTGATCAAGGTTGTTTGCCTACGATCCGGCAGGCGTCTCCTGCAGGAGCTAGAGAGGAAGACAACCCGTGCCCATCCGCATCCTTGCCCAGCAGAACGGCCACCAGGCGAAGGTCCAACTCGTTCTGCCCGACGATATTCACGACGGGCCGGTGTCGGCCGTCGGGACGTTCAACGACTGGACGCCGGGCCGGCACCGACTTGTCCGCCGCAGCAACGGCACCCGCAGCGTCACGGTAACGGTGCCAGAGGGCCAGGAGATCCGGTTCCGGTATCTCGGATCGGGTGGCCGGTGGTTCGACGACCCCGAGGTCGAACG
>JBOHED010000411.1:0-2694 GCA_050700915.1 Actinopolymorphaceae bacterium
ACAACGCGACACCGGCCCCGATGTACGGACGCTGCCAGTGCCGCGTGAAGGGGAAGAGGAACGGTTCGGCCTCCACCAGATGCGGGCACAGCCGCTCGACCATCAGGTCGCGCTCCAGCAGAGCCTCGCGGACGAGCCCGAAGTTGAGCTGTTCGAGATAGCGCAGCCCGCCGTGGAAGACCTTGCCCGAGCGCGACGACGTACCACTCGCCAGGTCGTCGGCCTCGACCAGTACCACGGTGAGACCGCGGGCCACGGCGTCCAGCGCGACGCCGGCACCGGTCACGCCGCCCCCAACGACCGCGAGGTCGAAGCTGCGGGCGCCGAGCGTCCGCAGCTGCTCGTCCCTGCGGGCGGCGGAGAGGCGGGACCGGTCCATGCCTCAGCCGCCTGCCTCTCCGGTCGCATCAGCCTGGTCCGCCGGCACCGCCTGGCCGTACGTCGCGAACTTCGCGATCACCCGTTCGATCTCGTCCGGCGGCAGCTCGCGCGGCCGTAGGCCCATCGCTCCGGCCGCGGTCGAGGCCCGCAGCCAGACTTCGCACAGCCATTCGAGGTAGTGGTTCAGGGTGTACGCCTGGGCGAGGTTCGCACCGACCGTCACCGTCCCGTGGTTGGCCATCAGGCAGCCGGTCCGCCCGTCGAGTGCCTCGATCACCGAGGCGGCGAGCTCTGGAGTGCCGTACGTCTCATAGGGCGCGACCCGGACCGCTCCGCCGAACAGCGCGACGAGGTAGTGGATCGACGGCAGCTCGTCCACGAGCAGCGAGACCGCTGCCGCGGCGGTCGCGTGGGTGTGGACCACCGCCTGGTGGGCGGTCGTGGTGTAGACGGTCAGGTGCAGCGGCATCTCCGAGGTGGGTTCCAGCGGCCCTTCGAGCAGCCTGCCCTCGAGGTCACACACGCAGACGAGTTCGGGCGTGAGCGCGTCGTAGTCGAGGCCGCTCGGCGTCGCGACGACCAGATCGCCGACCCGGATGCTGAGGTTGCCCGACGTCCCGACCACGAGGCCGTCGGGGCGTAGCGACTGTGCGTACCGGACGATCTCGGCGCGCTCCCGCTCCAGTTTCATGCCGGACCTCCGGGTGCGCCGGACCGGCCGTCGGCGCCAGCTGGGTGGACGCGACCTGCGTCGGACGGGTGAGTCAACGAACGCTCCTTCCACTGCGTGCGGGCCCGGTCGACGGTGGAGAGGTACCGCGCGTACTTCTCTGCGTAGACACCCGTCCGTGCGGACGCGGGTTGCACGACGACGGCCGGCTCGGTCCATCCACTGGTGTCGACGCCGGTGTCGACCCCTGAATTGATCGATGGGAGCCCGGCGAGTACTGCCCCATAGGCTCCCACCTCCGGTTTGGCGGCGACCCGCACCTCCCGCCCGAGAACGTCGGCAAACAGCTGCAGCCACTGCCGGCTCCGGGTCCCGCCGCCGCAGCACGTGACCTCCCGCAGGGTGGTGCCACCGGCGCTGGCGGCTTCGAAGCAGTGTCGCGCGGCGAACGCGATGCCCTCGCAGACTGCGCGCACCAGCTCACCCGTCGACGTGTGCAGGGTGAGCCCGTCGAGGCGGGCCCGGGCACCCGACTCGACGAAGGGCGCCCGCTCCCCCGCCGGCGAGAAGTACGGCAGGCACTCGACCCCGCCCGCCCCCGGCTCGGTTTCCGCGAGCAGGTCGTCGACCGCAGCGTGGGCGACTCCGACCCGGGCGAGGATCCAGTCCAGCGCTGCCGTACCCACCATCGCCGGCATCGCCCGCAACCACTGGCCAGGGGTGGTGAGCGCGAGCGTGAGCCCGGCGACCTCGCCGGACAGGTCGAGATCGTCAACGACGACTTGACAGGCGAGCGTCGTGCCGACGATGAGGTGACCCTGGCCGGGTTCGGTGACGCCGGAGCCAAGCGCGCAGGCCGGAAGGTCGAACGGTCCGGCGGTGACCGGGGTACCCTCCGGCAGGCCGAGCAGCGTCGCCGCCTTCCCGGTGAGCCCTGCCGCCGGCACGGGTTCGACCACCGGCGCCAGCAGGTCGGCCCGGTGAGTGAGGCCGCAGTGGTCGAGAACGTCTCGTGCGTACGTCCTCGTGACCGGATCCAGGAACGGCTGCGACGCGTCGGAGGAGTCTGTCCCGCGCAGGCCGGTGAGCCGCTGCATCACCATGTCCTTGCAGTAACCCGCCGTGCGGGCGCGGTCGAGAACCTCGGGCTCGTACGCATCGAGCCAGCCGAGCACCGGTCCCGGTGACCCGGGGAACATCGCCCCACCCGTACGCCGGAACGCCGCCTCGACCGTGCCGTCGGCCTGCCACCGGTCGACGATCCCGGCGGCCCTGGCGTCCATCCAGGACACGGCCGGGCGGACGGCGTGGCCGTCGGCGTCGACCAGCCACACACCGTCGCCCTGCCCGGTGAGGGCGATCAGCTCCGGGACCGCGGTGCCGCCGCCCACCAGCTGCCCGATCACGCCCGCAACCGCCGCGAGGACGTCGTCCATGTCCTGCTCGAACCACCCCGGCCGCAGGCTCACGATCTGGGTGGGCTGCGCCGCCAGCGCCACCTGACGACCGTCGCGGTCGAAAGCCGCCGCCTTGATGACCGACGTACCGATGTCGACACCGATGTAGCTCACGCACGTTCTCGCTTCGCTGCGAACCCGCATGACGTATGCCCACTGAGTCGCTCGCTCCGCTCACTCACGTGG
>JBOHED010000412.1:0-2492 GCA_050700915.1 Actinopolymorphaceae bacterium
TCCCGCCACCGAGCGGGAAGTACGGCACGTAGGCGATGCCCTCTTGTTCGCACTGCGCGAGAACGTCGGTATCGGTTCTCGCGTGGATGTGGAACTGGTTCTGCACCGCGGCGACCGGGGCGAGCGACTGTGCTTCGGCGAGTTGAGTGGCGTCCACGTTGCTGACGCCGAGATGCCGGATCAACCCTTCATGACGAAGCGCCGCAAGGACGGCGAAGCGCTCGCCGATCGATTCGGTGACCGGCCCGCCCATGCCGCCCACTCGCAGATAGACCAGGTCGAGGCGATCCCGGCCGAGGCGGCGTAGGTCCTCCTCGACAAGGCCACGCAGTTGGTCGGGGGTGGCCTGACCGGTCGGGATGATGCCGGCCTCGAGAAGTGGACCTACCTTGGTAGCGATCACCAGGTCTTCCGGGTAGGGCGACAACGCCTGACGGATCAGCTCGTGCGCGTGGAGGTCACCGGCCCGGTAGAAGCCGGCCGTGTCGATGTGGTTCACTCCGAGCTCCACGGCGCGACGTAGCACCGCGACGCCCGCCCGGGGGTCGCGTACGGAGCCGCCGAGAGCGAGCCTCATCGCTCCGAAGCCGAGTCGGTTGACCCGCAGGTCGCCGCCGAGAAGGAAGTTGCCGCCGTCGGCGGCCGTGGTCGCGTTCGCGTTCGTGTTCATGGCCGGGCCTCGATACTCGTGCGTTGGGCATGTGTGACATGGTCGCCGCGGTAGTGCCCGGCGACAGCGGAGAATGCTGCCTTGGGCTCCCAGGCCATGTCGGGGTAGGTCTCTCCGTAGCGACCGTCCAGGACCTTGACGACGCCAAGGCTGGCAAGGTCCAGGTCGTCGCGGGGATCGCCATCGGGGCGGTGTGGGAGGTTGTGGAGCGCGAAGAGGTACACGAAGGCGCTGTTGACGCCTTCGGACTCGAAGATCTCCAGCAGCTCGCTCAGGTAGGTGGCCTGGCCGGCCTCATCACGGCTGTACTCCCCGTTCAGCCGAACTGGCTCACCGGTGTCCTCGTCGTATTCGAGAATCTCCATGCTGCGGGGCGCTACGTCGGCCGCGCCGCGCCAGACCGCCGAGCCGAAGCCGGTGATCGCGACCGGCTTTCCCTGTGCGACGAGGTTGCGTACGCCATCCCGGTACTGGTCGGCCACCTCGGCGGACCTGATGAGTTCGACTGCCACGATGTCGAAGGCGGTCCAGTCGATCCGCTCGAACGGTATGCAGGCGTACGTGATTCTGCCCCGAAATCGGTCGCGGACCACTGCCACTGCCTCGCTGAGGAAGTCGTTGAGAAGGGTGCTCACCTCGGCGAGGCGCTCCTGTCGGCCCTCGGGCTGGCCCATCAGTAGACCGAGCCGGTCCTGGAGGTGTTCGCCGGGGAAGAATCCCCGGTTCATGATGGACAGCTCGACGCCGGTGACGAAGACGACGTCCGCTCCCCCCTCCCGGAGCCGCTCCGCCCGCTCCGCACAGTCGACGAACAGCGCCAGGATCTCGTTGGTCGTCAGCTCCAGGGGGTACGGCGAGAACCAGACCTCCAGCCCGAGCTCGGCGGCGCAGCGAGCGGCCAGCTCCAGCCGCTCCGGATCACCGCCAATGATCTGAACGGCGTTGCAGTGCAGGTCATCACGGATGATGGCCAGCTCCCGCCTGTCCACCTCCGGGTCGAAGCTCTCACGAGAAGTCCTGCCCCCACGGACGAAGCCGGTGTCGTACGCAATCCCCTTGCCTCGCATGTGCCTGGTCCCTCCTGTCGAGTGGGAATCGACCCCAAGCTACCCACTAAATGTGCGTGTACGCAACTTTGCGTGTACGCACATCAGGCGGCATGATGGCGCCGTGACGACGAAGCGGCCGGGGTTGCGCGAACGGAAGAAGCAGGCCACCCGCGAGGCGTTGCGCGCGGCAGCCCTGCGGCTGGCAATGGAGCGTGGGCCGACCAACGTGCGGGTCGACGACATCGCCGAAGCAGCCGGTGTCTCCCTGAGGACCTACAACAACTATTTCTCCAGTCGCGAGCAGGCGATCGTCGCCGCCGTCACCGCCGAACGGGAGGCACGAGTCGCGGCGGCGGTGGCCGCTCGGCCCTCCCATGTCCCGCTCGCCGACGCCGTCATCGACGCGATCGTGGAGCAATACACCGACCCCTCCGAACACAGTCGCGGTGCACTGCTACTGATCACTACCAGCCGCGCACTGCGCGACGCGTTCCTCGGCACGACGGTCGCAATCGAACAACCCCTCGCCGACGCGATCGCAGAGCGCCTCGACACTGCCGACGAACAAACTGCCCGCGTGCTCGCAGCGGCCGCTGCAGCCGCGGTCCGCGTCGCACTCGAACAGTGGCTGCGGCCGGCAACCGACTCCGTCTCCACCGGCGGCCTTGTCGTGGTGTCCGGCTCGCTACCCGACCTGCTCCGCAAAGCCATGGGAACTCTCACACCGGCCCTCGACGCCGCCGAGGGCCGACCACAACGACGCCGACACCGGT
>JBOHED010000413.1:0-4584 GCA_050700915.1 Actinopolymorphaceae bacterium
ACCCCATGGGCGAACGCGAAGAGCGCGGGGACGACGATCGCGGCCCGCGCCGCCCGGCCGACGGCGTGCCGCTGGGGTCCCACGAGCACACGGTGGCGCACACCTCGACTCGTACCCATCGACGCGGCTTCCGGCGCGCTCGCGGCCCGACCGACTTCACCCGGACCGGGTGAGGGTGGTGCGGGTGCGCGGGCGGGATGGTGAGAGTACGCCGGGAAATGTCGGACCGCACGTGGGGGGAAACTGATGGCGAAGAGCCATGACGTATTCGTCTATCTCAGTACGTACGCCAAGGAAGCCGACGCCGAACACGATCTCCAGGCGGTGAAGACGCTGCACCGGGAGGGTGCGATCGGGACCTACGACGCCGCCGTGGTCGACCGGCACAACGGGGACGTCCATGTCCACAAGGTCGAGAAGCCCACGCGGCGCGGCGCATGGACGGGTGTGGGCGTCGGCGCGGTGCTCGGGATCCTGTTTCCGCCGTCGATCGTCGGCACCGCGCTCGTCGGTGGTGTCGCCGGTGGGCTCGTCGGACACTTCGCGCACGGCCTGTCCCGCAAGGATGTCAAGGAGCTCGGCGAGACCCTCGACACCGGTGAGGCGGCGTTGATCGTCATCGGTCGAGACCGGCTCGCGGAAAAGCTCGACCAGGCCGTCACCCGCGCCGATCGACTGGTGGAGAAGGAGATCGACCTCGAAGGGCGAGAGCTCGACAAGCAGCTCGCCGCCGCCAATGCCGAACAGGCCTAGGGAGTAGCCGGCAGCGGGCCGGTCCCGGGCCGGCAGGCGTACTGGCGATCACCATGACGCAGACCACCGTTTCGCTGACGGCCGCCGAGTTCCGGGCGCTCTTTGCCGACGTCGCCACCTGGGACAGCTCGAACCGGCCGGGCAGGTGGGCCGGATCAGGAGCCATCCGCCACCTCACCGCCGAACGCACCGCCGCCGCGGCCGGGTTGGTACGTACGGGGACGACGGTGCCGCTCGGCCGAATCCTCGACACCCATCGCGGGCCGGCCAATCCGGCACCGGCCGTCCACGTCATGACGTCTACTCCGGAACCGGACGGCGATCTGGTCACCGGTCCTAGCAGTGCGAGCGGGCGCACCCCCGCCGAACCCGCCGACCGCTTCGCCACCGACTACGTGGGCCTGGACTACCACCACGACACCCACAGCCACGTCGACGCCCTGTGTCACGTCGCCTTCGACGGCCGCCTCTACGGCGGCGCGCCCGTCGAGACCGTGACGTCGTACGGCGCCGAGCACGCCTCGATCGCCTTGCTCGCGGCCGGTCTGGTGGGTCGCGGAGTCCTACTCGACATCCCGCGGGTACGCGGAAGCCGCTGGGTCGAGCCCGGCCAACACGTCTTCCGTACCGACCTCGAGGCCGCCGAACGCGAGGAAGGGGTTCGGGTCGGCGCCGGCGACATCCTGCTGGTCCGCACCGGCCATGCGCGCCGACTCGACGAGCTCGGGCCGTGGGACACCAGCCGTGTCAAGGCCGGGTTGCACCCCACCACGGCGATCTTTCTGGCCGAGCGGGAGATGACCGCGCTCGGGTCGGACGGCAACAGCGACACCGCGCCGAGTACGACCGAAGGTGTCGACTTTCCCCTTCACGTCCTCGCCGTCAGCGCAATCGGAATCCACCTGCTCGACTACCTGAACTTCGAGGACCTCGCCGAACGATGTGCACGGGAGGAGCGTTGGGAGTTCCTTTTCGTCGCGGCGCCCCTGCGAATTCCCGGGGGGACCGGCTCACCGATCAACCCGCTCGCCATCTTCTGACGCGGGAACCAGTCTCTGACGCGGGAACCATCTTCTGCTGCGGGGATCCAGGACGTCCTAACGCCTCGCCGTGGCTTTCGGACCAGGCTTGCCGAGTGGACCGGAGACGTTGAACACTCCCGCCATTCCGTTCTTCTTCTGGAACGTACAGAAGAACGACAGATTTCCCGACTCGGGCAGTTTCACCCGGACCTCGGAAAGGCCTCCGGGTTGGATCTGCTGGTCGACATAGCTGCCACCGATCGTGAACGTGTGGGGCGACTGACTTTCGTTCTCCAGCGCGACGACCAGACGTTGGCCGGGTTTTCCCTTGATCACCGTCGGCGAGAAGTAGTTGTCCTCGATCTCGATATGGATCGTACGTGCGCCCGACACATCCTCGGTCCCGTGATAGTTGGCGCGTACGCCCGCGAGTTCGACCTTGCTGCCAACTTTCAGCGTCGGCGTCGCCTTCGCTGGTCGCGGTGTGGCGGCGCTGGACTGCGTGGGCTCGGGCTCACCCCCGCACCCGGCGAACGGAAGGGCGGAGAAGACGAGCACCACGATCAGGCCCAATGCCCGCATGGGAACACCCCCGTGACCCGGATGACTTGTGCCCGACGCCAGGCGACTTCTGCCCGGCGATTCTGACTTCTGCCCAACAGTTGAGTCTGCGTCGGAGACAAAGCATATGAACGTCTCGAATCTAGATCAGGATGCCGTCCTCGGTGCCCAATTCCCGTACTCGGCGAAATTCACCTACCCGTGCCGGTTGCCACAGATGCGAGAAAGGAACGCTCAGGGACGTTCCGGCGGATCGAGGCTCAGTTGGCCGCGCCGGTGTAACACCGATACCGTCAGCCCGGCACCCACCGCGAGAACCGCCAGCATGACCGGGCTGATCCACGGGGCCGCCCAGCGCTGGCCGAGGTCGTCGGCGTAGCCGATCGCGGTGTTCCCGAGGGCGGTCGTGATGCCCGAGGCCGTGGTCGCGAGGCCGATGTAGGTTCCGGTGAGGCCGGCGGGCGCGAAGCCGCTCACGAGGTCGAGCGCGTAGGGCTGGGCGACGTCGAGTCCCAGCGTGAGCAGCAGCGTCGTCGCCAGCACCGGCAGCCCGGCGACCAGGACCCCCACCACCACCGCGGATCCTGCCTCGGACGGCTCGGCGACGGGGTTCATCGTCGTACTCCATGCCAACGGTACGAACGACAGCGCCGTCGCGACCAGCCCCCACCCGATCGCCACGCCCGGCGCGAGCCGGCGGCGTAGCCATCTGATCATCCGGAGCTGGAGGCCCAGCGTGACGAGTGTGGACACCAGGAACACGCAGCCAGCGGCCCCGGCCCATCCGGTCACGCGCGTCGCCTCGAGCGGAAGCAGCAGGTAGAACTGGTTGTACAGCAGGAACAGCACCGACGTGGCCACCGCGAACCCCGCGAACGAACGGTTCCGCAGCGCGTCCCGCACCGACGCACCGAGGGCCTGTGTGAGCGGCTCGACCGGCCGGTACGGCAACGCGAAGCACTGCCAGATCGTGAGGACGGCGAAGATCGCCGCCGACACGCCCGCCGTCCACCGGAAGTCCACGGCGACCAGGACACTGCCCAGCAAGGGACCGGTCAGCGCCCCGACGGTGCTCGCGATGTTCTGCAGGGCGAAGGCGTCGAGGCGCCGGTCGCCCGCCTCGACCGCGATGTAGGCCCGTGCCGCCGGGCTGAAGAACGCGCCGGCGAGCCCGACCAGCATCGATGCCGCGACCAGGCCCACCGTCTCGTCGACGAACGCGAACATCGCGAAGGCGACGCACCGCAGGGCGCACCCGACGATGATGACCGGCCGCGCACCGAACCGGTCGGCGGCCGTCCCGCCGACCAGCGTCAGGCCCTGTTGGCAGAACACCCTGAGGCCGAGGATGGCGCCGACCGCGGCCGCGGCGAGGTGGCGTTCGTCGCGAAGATACGTGGCCAGGAACGGAATGAGGACGAAGAACCCGAACGCGATGCCGAACGAGTTGACCAACAGCACCTGCACCGCGGGAGACAGCGATCGCGCCAGCCGGAAGGTTCTCATCGAACGACCACGAGAGACAAGGCTAACCCGCCGTAGGCGTCTGCCGGGGCTGGCGGGGTGGCCGCCTCCGCGCATGGCACGACTCGGCCACACGTCTCGGTGACCACCCCGCCCGGCTGCCCTCAGCAGTTGCGCAGCTCCGGGCTCTGGTTGAGCAGCTGCCCACGCGGCGACACGAACGCGGCGTACAGCTCGCCGCTCACCGCCGACGGCCTGAACGCCGCGACCCGGTGGCAGTTCTGGAATGCCAGCCGGACCCCGAAGTGCCGTTCGAGACCGCCACGGATCGCGTCGGAGGCCATCGCACGGAGCAGTTGACCGCGTTCGGCCTCGCTGGGCGGCGGGACCGCATGGTCGGCGTACGGCTCAGCACCCCTGGACAGGTCGGATGCGACTCCGCTGATCACGTCCCAGGCGTAGGGAAGAGACGTACGGATGACCTCGACGAACGACACGTCGTCGACCGCACCGCGTTCGGCCCGCTCGAGCAACGCAGCTGGCACGTCAAGAGACATGGTGGAACCTCCTTGATTATCGGTATTGATAGTCGTTTTCATGTTCAGTCAGTATCGCCCAGACCGGGTACCACGTAAACCTCGACACGCCTCAGCTGGCCCCGCACCACGCGGGGTGTCCGGCTTTCTGCCTGTGGCCGGGTGGCGGGCGGCGACAGAGGAGCGCCACACTCAGGTATGCCAGCAATGTGGCGGGACGTACTGCTCGGGATCGCCGTCGGTGTTGT
>JBOHED010000414.1:0-4405 GCA_050700915.1 Actinopolymorphaceae bacterium
CTGGCGCATCGGGTCGTCCCCGGCGTCGGCGTCGTGGACGAACGCCCGGTCGAGCCGGCGCCCGTCCCAGACGTCGATGACGCAGAGCTGACCGAACCTGGGTACGACGAGCGCGCCCACCGTCTCGTAGGTCATCCCCACATCGAGCGACGACGACAGCCTGCTTCCGGCGTTGACGACGAAGGCCAGCCGGTCCCGTGCGTACTCGAGTTCGGACCGGGCGGCCCGCTCGGCTCGTAGGAGGGCTGCCCGCTCGGCTTCTCCGGCGGCCTGGCTGCCGAGCGGTGCGAAGACCACGATGACCTCGCCGGCGAGCGCCGCCCCGGTGGATCTGTCCCCCGCCGCCGAGGGGTCAACCGCCGCGGCGGACCGATCCACCGCCGTGGTGGACGGGTCCACGACGCGGGCGCGAACCGCGCACATGAGGACGTCGCCGTTGCTCCGGCGCAGCGGAACGCTGCCTTCCCATGCCCTGTCCCGACGCATGTGCGCCAGTCGTTCCCGGGCGGTGGTGTGGTAGCGCGGTGGTACGGCGGTCTCGATGGCGTCCTGCCCGAGCAGGTCGTCGGCGGACCAGTGCAGGATCGTCGCGGCGGCCGCGTTGACGGCGGTGATGGTGCCGTGCAGGTCGATCAGGGCGACGCCGCTGGCCACCAGGTCGAGCAGAGTCTCGAAGGACGCGTCAGTACGTCCGTGCAGACTTCGCTGCCCGGTGCCCGCGCGCTCGTCGGGCTTTCGCTCGACTGGTCGTGTCACCCTCGGTGCCCCTTCCGCTCCGGAGCATCATCTTGCCCGGTCGGAGCCCTTTGCGGGAACGTACCCCTGCCTATGAGCTTGTCGCAGCGTCAGAGAATTCGTTCATCCACGACTTGGCGCAGGTCGGCGTACCGCCTGCGGAGCGCGGCCATCCGCGCGACGTCGGCGTCGGACGGTTCGACCCGCTCGGTCGGTCGGGCCAGGTCGAAGCCCAGTGCCAGCGCTGCCGCACCACGTGCACCCACCTCCGGGTCGCTGGCCAGCCGCACCGGTCGGCCGAACGTCGCCGCGAACGCCTGCCGCCACCACGGTGACGCGTCGACAGCGCCCCCACCGAGGACCACGTCGCGGCGGCAGTCGGCCGGCTCCTCCCGCGGCAGGGAGACCGCGGAGCGTGGCGCGAACGACCCCTCCAGCACCTCCAGCGCCCGAGCGGCCTCCAGCGCAACCCCTTCCAGCGTCGCGGCGAGAAACTCGTCGGCCGACGTGTCCAGTGAGAGGCCGCTGACCAGACCCGAGCCGGGCGGCGCCGAGCCGGGCGGCCGGCTGCCGGCGTGCAGCGGCACCGACACCAGGCTGGACGTTCCGGGTGGCCGGTCCGGCTCGGCGTCGGGGTCGAGCCCGAGCATCCGGACGGCCCAGGCGTGCAGGACACCGCCACCGGAGAACGCGATGCCGCTGACGAGTCGGGACGTGTCGACGCGGTAACGCCAGACCGTCGGCGCCGGTGGCGGCGCGCCGGGACCGTGGACGACCCGGAGCGCGGCCGACGTGCCCACCGTGACGGCGACGGCGTCGTCGGTGGCGCAGCCGCTGCCCAGGTTGGACGCCGCACCGTCGCCGACGACGGCGTACCACTCCGCGTCGGCGAGTGCGGGCCAGCGGGACCGCCACGGATCGACCAGCGTGCGAGGCGTGTCGTCGATCTCGGGCACGTCGGCGGCGGTGAGACCCGCGAGCGCGAGGGCCTCGTCGTCCCAGGTCATCGCGGCCAGGTCGAGCAGACCCGTGCCCGAGGCCATCGAGACCGAGGTGGTGACCTCGCCGAGAAGTACGCCGAGCACGTAGTCGGGCAGTCCGACGAACCCGGTGCCGCCGCCGACGCCACCGACACCGCCGAAGTCGCCGAGGGTACGCAGGAACGGCACCTTGGTCATCCAGTAGAGCGGATGGGCCCACGCCCCGGTGCGTTCGTGGAACGCGACCGGATCGGCGGGAGGGTTCGGCTTCATCGCGGCGGCGCGGGTGTCGAGCCAGGTCAGGACCGCCGAGCATGGCTCACCGTCGGATCCCACCGCGAGTACGGAGTGCCACTGCGACGACGCGGCCACCCGGGTCACGTCGTCGAGCGCGCCCTCGGCAGCGAGCTCGTCGATGCACTCAACCAGCCCGGCCAGGTAGGCCCGTGGAACGAGCTCGCCCCGGCCGTCGTCGTCCTGCTCCGGCTCCACCGGACGTCGCGCGAGCGCCGCCCCCACCCGCTCCACCTGGTCGTCGTAGACGATCGCTCGCACTCCGGAGGAGCCGAGGTCGAGCGCGAGAATGCGTTCCGGTCCGCTCATGTGGCCCGCGTCCCGCCGAGCTCGTTGAGGAAGGAGCTGGCCCACCTGTCGACGTCGTGGTCGACGAGGTGGCGGCGCATCGACCGCATCTTGCGGGTCGCCTCGCGGGGCTCGAGCCGGATCGCTTCGAGCAGCCGGCGTTTGAGCCCGTCGACGTCGTACGGATTGACCAGGAGGGCCTGCCGGAACTCGTCCGCCGCGCCGGCGAACTCGCTCAGCACCATGACCCCGGTGTGGTCGTAGCGACAGGCGACGTACTCCTTGGCGACGAGGTTCATGCCGTCCCGCAGCGGCGTCACCACCATGACGTCGGCGGCGCGGAAGAGCGCGACCAACTCGTCGCGTTCGTGGGAGGAGTGCAGGTAGGTGACCGCGGGCCGGCCGATCCGGCCGTGCGTACCGTTGACCCGGCCGACCATGAGCTCGACGTCGTCGCGGAGGAGTTGGTACTGCTCGACGCGTTCCCTGCTCGGCGTGGCCACCTGGATGAACGTCGCCTCGTCCGGCGTCAGTGTCCCGTCGGCGAGCAGTTCGGTGAACGCATGGATGCGTTCGCCGATGCCCTTGGTGTAGTCGAGCCGGTCGATGCCGAGCAGGATCTTGTTGGGTGCGCCGATCTCCTCCCGGATCTCCCACGCCCGCCGCTCGGTCTCAGGCCGGCGGGCGATGTCCTCCAGCTCGCCGACGTCGATCGAGATCGGGAACGAACGGGCCCGGACGACCCGCCCGTCGGGAAGGAAGGCCCGGTCGCGCTGGGTCTGGTAGCCGAGCAGCCGTCGGGTGAGGCGGAGGAAGTTCGACGCCGCGCCGGGACGCTGGAAGCCGATCAGGTCGGCGCCGAGCAGGCCGCGCAGGATCTGTTGCCGCCACGGCAGTCGGGCGTAGAGCTCGACCGGCGGGAACGGAATGTGCAGGAAGTAGCCGATCCGCAGGTCGGGCCGCAGGTCCCGGAGCATCTCGGGAACCAGCTGGAGCTGGTAGTCGTGGATCCAGACCAGCGCGCCCTGCGCGGCGACCCGGGCGGCCGCCTCGGCGAACCGCTGGTTGACCGTGACGTAGGCCTCCCACCACTCCCGCCGGTAGGCAGGCGGCGCGATGACGTCGTGGTAGAGCGGCCAGAGGGTGGCGTTGGAGAAGCCTTCGTAGTACTCCTCGACCTCCTTCGCCGACAGCGGTACGGAGACGAGGTGCATGCCGGCCTCGTCGAAAGGTTCGGGCGCCTCGCCGGTGGTGCCGGCCCACCCGATCCAGGCGCCCTTGTTGGCGCGCATCACCGGATCGAGGGCGGTCACCAGGCCGCCCGGGCTGCGGCGCCACGAGGCGCTGCCGTCGGGCTCCTCGACCCGGTCGACGGGAAGCCGGTTGGCGACGACGACGAAGGCGGCCTGCGAAGAGCCGTTCGTGGACTGCGTCCGCTGCTGCGTGCTGGGCGCCGGGTCGGTGCCCCACAGCGCGTGGCGGGCCTCGGGGTTGCCGCGGTCCGGGGGCGTCGTCGGAGAGGGCGCGACACCTGTGGTCGGGCCGCCGGACGGCTCGGGAATCTGGGTGGACGGCGTGGCCGGGCCAGTGGTCGGCCCAGTGCTGGACCCGGCGGCGGGTCCAGTGGTGGACCCAGCAGCGGTGTCGGTGCTGGACCCGGCTGTGGGGTCGGTGGCGGGTCCGGTGGTGGGTCCGGTGGTGGGTCCGGACGTGGGCCCGGTCGTGGGCTCGGTGGCGGGCACTGAGACGACCCCCTCGGTCGGTGCCGGAAAACTCCTACTCGACCCTACGTGTGCGGCGTTTCCTGGTGACAAGGGAGCAGGTCAGTCCTGGTCCTGGTCGTCGTTCGGGTGGACGAGGTCGTTCGGGTAGTGGACGCCGATCTGCGCGCGTACCCCGTCGAGGACGTCCATGACCGCCACACTGTCCGCCCACGGGACGAGCGGACTCTCGACCAGTCCTTCGCGCAGGCAGCGGGCCACCTCGATGGCTTCGTACGTGTAGCCGATGCCGTGCTTCTCCACGGCATGCGTCTCGGGGTCCTTGCCCTCACGGTGCACGGTGAACGACGTGGTGTCGTGGAAGTAGCGAGGGATCTCGATCCAGCC
>JBOHED010000415.1:0-4092 GCA_050700915.1 Actinopolymorphaceae bacterium
AGAGGTTCCATCCGAGCGAGGTCGATGTGCCGGCAGGCAAGGTGAAGTGGTACGACGCGGACAAGGGCTTTGGCTTCCTCACCAAGGATGAGGGAGGGGATGTCTATGTCCGGGCGTCCGCGCTGCCATCGGGCCTGACCTCGCTCAAAGCCGGCCAACGCGTCGAGTTCGGGATCGTCGCGGGTCGCAAGGGCGATCAGGCGCTGTCCCTGCGTCTGTTGGAGCCACCGCCCAGCGTCTCCAAGGCGATGCGCAAGACGCCCGACGAGATGGTGGTCATCGTCGAAGACCTGATCCGACTGCTCGAGGGCCTGGAGGGCACCTATCGCCGTGACCGGCATCCGGACGGCCGGACGTCCAAGCAGGTGTCGTCGGTCCTCCGGGCGCTCGCCGACGAGCTGGAGCTCTGAGGCAGGCCCTGTCGCCCGGCTCGGCGCTACGGTAAACGTCGTGGCCAGCGCACCCATCGGCGAGCTGTACGCCGACAACCTGACCGACGCCGACCTCGCGCTGCTGGTCCAGGCGTCCGCGACGACCCTCACCGCGGCCGAGCTGCGGCACGAACCGGCGGCGGTCCCGGGCCTGTTCGACCGGCCCGAGGTGTTCGATGCGGTCTTCGGTCGTACGCAGGAAGGCGACCGGTGGCTGGTCGGGGTGTCGCCGTTCCTGGCGTTCGCCACCGCCGTGCACCGGTCGGCGGCGGACCTGGGCCACACGAGCTACCTCACCGAACGCACGGGAGCCCGCGAACGCGTCCCGGTCTTCGACGGCCCCGAACTGGCGGCGTTTCTGCAACCCGCGGCCCGGCGGTTGTTCTTCGCCGAACTGCTCGCGTCGTTCGCCCGGGTGGCGAGCGGTCGCTACGTCGTCCGGACCGCGCGCGGCCTGCGGTCCCGCCGCTACAGCGAACTCGACCCCGTCCGGCTCGCCGGCCTGCTCGACACCGTCCCGCCCGCCGAACGGCCGGGTGCCTACCGGCGGCTGGGTGACGTGGCGCTGTTCCTTTCCGGCGTCTTCCCCGACTACACGACGAGGCACGCGCTCGGCCCGATCGACGCGGCCCGGCTGCTGCGCGCGGCCGGCATCGCCCGCGAGGAACGTGAGGAGCTCGCCACGGCGCCCGCCATCGACCTCTTCGAGCAGCTCGGCGCCCGGTGGTACCGCCAGGCGTGCGCGCTCGCGCCCTTGCGTACGGTCCGTCTGGAGGTCATCGCCGAGGTCGCGGAGAGCTTCCGGCAGGCGCGACGGGTGCTCAACTTCGTCGCCGACCGCTACCTCTTTCCCGCCGGTGGCGGCTGGTTCACTCCTCCCAGCTCCTGAGCGCTGACCGCACAAGTCGTGCTGGTAGGCGTCACGGTCCGTCCGCAACTTTCGCGGTTCTCCGGGCGTCGATCAGCGCTACGCCTTCCCCCGCCGGTGGCACTAGGGTGCGGGACAGCATTTGCCAGAGCGGGTTTCCAGAGCGGAGGTGGGGATGGCCGAGCCGGTGGGTGTGACCACGCGCGGAGGGTCGTCACCGCTGCTGCGCCTCTCCGGCATCGTCAAGGCGTTCCCTGGTGTCCGCGCCCTCGACGGCGTCGACCTCGAGGTCCTTGCCGGCGAGGTGCACTGCCTGCTCGGCCAGAACGGCGCCGGCAAGTCCACCCTCATCAAGGTCCTCTCCGGCGCGCACCAACCGGACGCCGGTGACATCGCGTGGCAGGGCGACCGCATCACCCTTCCGTCGCCTCAGGCGGCGATGAAGCGCGGTATCGCCGCGATCTACCAGGAGCTCGACCTCGTCGACGGTCTGTCGGTCGCGGAGAACGTCTTCCTCGGCCACGAGCCCCGCACGTTCGGAATACCGCACCGGCAGGCCATGCGCCGCGCCACGACCGAGCTGCTCGGACGCCTCGGTCACTCCGAGATCCCACCCACCCGCGACGTGGGTGAGCTGTCGTCGGCGGGCAAGCAGATCGTGTCGATCGCCCGGGCGCTCTCCCACGACGCGCGGCTGCTCATCATGGACGAGCCGTCCGCAGTGCTCGCAGGCGACGAGACCACCAACCTGTTCCGGGTGATCCGGGACCTGTCCGCAGCGGGCGTCGCGGTGGTCTACATCTCCCACCGGCTGGAGGAGATCCGCGAGATCGGGGACCAGATCACCGTGCTCAAGGACGGCCGCACGGTCGCCCGCAACCTTCCGGCCCGCACCACGCCGACTCCCGATCTCGTCCAGCTGATGACCGGCCGTCAGGTGGAGTACGTCTTCCCGCCGGCGACATCCCGCGAGCCCGGTGCCGAACTGCTCCGGGTCGAGGGACTGACCAGGCGCGGCGAGTTCCGCGACGTGTCGTTCGGCGTCCGGGCCGGTGAGATCGTCGGCATCGCCGGACTCGTGGGTGCCGGTCGCTCTGAGCTGCTGGAGACCATCTACGGTCGCCGCCGGGCCGACGCGGGCCGCGTCCTCGTCGACGGGAAGCCGCTGCGGAGAGGCTCGGTCAGCGCGGCGGTCCGCGCGGGCCTCGGTCTCGCTCCGGAGGAACGCAAGAGCCAGGCGCTCGTGCTCGACCAGCCGGTCGCCCACAACGTCACGCTGGCGACGCTGCGCCGGTTCTCGACGTTCGGGCTGCTCCGCCGCGGTCGCGAACACGCGGAGGCGACCCGGGTGACGCGCTCGCTCGACGTGCGGCCGGGGGACGTACGCCGGCCGATGCGTACCCTCTCCGGTGGCAACCAGCAGAAGGCCGTCGTCGGCCGCTGGCTCCTCGGCGGCAGCAGGTTGCTGCTGCTCGACGAGCCGACCCGGGGTGTCGACGTCGGTGCACGGGCCGAGCTGTACTCACTGATCCGCCAGCTGGCCGCCGACGGTGTAGGCGTACTCCTGGTCTCCAGCGAGGTCCCCGAGGTGCTCGGCCTTGCCGACCGCGTGCTGCTCCTCAAGGACGGCGGCATCGTGCGCGAGGCAGCGTCGGCCGACCTCGACGAACACCAGGTACTCGACACCCTGATGGAGGGCCGGGTCGTGATCGAGAGCACCGCGATCGGACAGGGAGGGCCAATCGGACCCGGACAGGGAGGGTCGGTGTGAGCGACCAGACCGACACAGGTACCGGCACCACGTCCGGGGCGTCTGCCGTGCCGCCCACCGGCGAGCAGTCGCGGGTGGAGGCAGCGGCGGCGGCGACAGGCATCGGGATCGGCGGCATCGGCGCGGGCCGGCTCGCCGTGGGCACGCTCGTCCGGCACGCCGGTCTTGTCGCCGTCCTCGTCGTCCTCGCGATCGTCGGCCTGATCACCTCGCCGGAGACGTTCGGCACCCAGTCCAACATCAACACGATCCTCACCAACGCCTCGGTGATCGGCGTCGTCACGGTCGGCATGACGTTCGTCATCATCGGCGGCGGGATCGACCTGTCCGTGGGCGCGATCATGGCGCTCGCCTCGGTGTGGTGCACTACGCTCGCCACCCAGTCGTACGGCCCCGGCGTCATGATCCTTTGCGCGCTGCTCGTCGGCACCGGCACGGGAATCGTCAACGGCCTGCTGATCGCGTACGGCCGGATCGTTCCGTTCATCATGACGCTCGCGATGATGGCGAGCGCGCGTGGACTGGCCGAGCAGCTGTCGTCGAAGCAGACCCAGGTGAGCCGGGTCGAGTTCGTCAACGACTTCGCGCGTACGGACGTCGTGGGGATCCCCGTGCTGGTCATCATCCTGGCCGTCGTCGTGGCGGCGGGGTGGCTGCTGCTCGAGCGCACGACGTTCGGCCGGCGGACCGTCGCGATCGGCGGCAACCCGGAGGCGTCGCGCCTGGCCGGCATCGACGTACGCCGGCACACCGTCATGCTGTACGCCCTGTCCGGCCTGTGCTGCGGCATCGCGGCCATCATGATCGTGTCGCAGACGACGGCGGGCTCCAGCACCCACGGCAACCTCTACGAGCTCGACGCCATCGCGGCCGCGATCATCGGCGGAACCCTGCTCAGCGGCGGCCGCGGCACCATCATCGGCTCACTGCTCGGCGTCCTGGTCTTCACCGTCATCACGAACCTGTTCACCCACAACAACCTGCCGACCGAGATCCAGAACATCGCCAAAGGTGCGATCATC
>JBOHED010000416.1:0-5588 GCA_050700915.1 Actinopolymorphaceae bacterium
GTACGGGCGCGTCCTCGACCTGCTGGTAGCGGCCGGGCACGGTGGCGCGGCCCGCGCGGAGCATCGTCGTCACAATCTCCAGCGCCTCGGCGAACCTGCCGACCCGGTGGTCGAACGGCAGCCCGAACGCTCGGTACTCCGGCTCGTGCCATCCCGCACCCAGGCCGAGCACGACCCGCCCATCGCTGACCTCCTGGAGCGTGTCCGCCATCCGCGCCAACACCCCCGGCGGTCGGAACGCCGTGCACAGCACCAGCGCTCCCAACCGCACCCTCGATGTGACGCCGGCGAGCGCACTCATCACCGTCCACGCCTCCCACGGCGATGCCGCCGCGTCCTCGGTGGACTCGCCGAGCAGGTGGTCGTAGACCCATACCGAGTCGAGACCGGCACCTTCGGCTCGGGTCGCGAGGGACCGGATGTCGGCATAGCCGCGCGGCACCCCCGGCTGCGACTCGTCGCCCAACGGCAGGATCAGCCCAACACGCATGGCGGAAGGTTATCCCGACGCCGGCGGAACGGATGGGCGCACCGCGGGCGTTGAGTCCGCATGCTCTTCGACACAGACGTCGCCGTCAGCGGTTGCCGCGATCTCCGCGGCAGCGGCGTCGACGCACTGCGTTACCCGGAGGGTGCGGTCGTCGTCCTGACTGGCGTTCCGGGTGCGGGCAAGAGCACCCTCCTGCGCCGGCTGTCCGGGACGGCCGATGACGAGCCGCTCCCGGATCGATGTGGCGGCGTCCGGATCATCGACGCGGAGCAGGTACGCCTGCGCTGGCGGCGATGTCTCGGCGATCGTTCGTATGCCTGGTGGCGACCCGTGGCGCATGCCGTCCACTACGTTCGAGTCTGGTCGGCGATGCGGCGGGGCGGGCCCGTGCTGGTTCCTGACTGTGGGACCCGACCGTGGGTACGCAGGATGCTCGGAAGCCTCGTTGTGCGTCAGGGTCGCGCACTGCACCTGGTGCTCCTGGACGCCACACCGGAACAGGCCCTGGCCGGCCAGCGTGCGCGGGGTCGGTCCTTGCGTACACGGAGTTTCCAGCGGCACTGCCGGCGGTGGCGCGCGCTCCTGGCGATGGCCGAACACGTGGGCGATGCGGGCCGGCTGGTGCCGGGTGCCCGGTCGGCGGTGGTCCTGGACCGCCGTTCGGGGGAGAGGCTTCGCACCGTCGCGTTCTCGGCGACGCCAGGCGGTCAGGGCTACGGTGCGGTCGCCGAGCTCCGATCCGGATCCTGATCTGCGTCCCGCACGGGACGGCGCCGCCGAAGCCTCGACAGGAGCACGGGGAGCAAGACGAGGCCGGCCATCAGGGCCAGCAACGCAACCGACGCGGGGCGCTGTACGAAGATGTCGGGGCTGCCGTGCGAGATGATCATGGTCTGGCGCAGGCTCTCCTCGGCGATCGGCCCGAGGACCAGCGCGACCACGAGTGCGGCGGGGGAGAATCCGTACCGGCGCATGAAGAATCCCAGCACGCCACATCCGATCATGATCGCGACGTCGATCATGCTGGCATTGACGGAGTAGGTGCCGAACGTACACAGGACGATGATGACGGGAGCGAGCACCCGGAACGGGACCCGCGCGATACTCGCGAACGCCGGAATGCAGAAGATGTTGACCAGCAGCAACATGGCGTTGCCGAGATACATGCTCGCGATGAGACCCCATGCGAACTCGGGATTCTGCTCCATCAGCAGCGGACCAGGCTGCAGCCCCCACATCAGGAAGCCTCCGAGCAGGACCGCCGTGGATGCCGAGCCGGGAATGCCCAACGTCAGAAGGGGAACCATCGCCCCGGAGGAGGCAGCGTTGTTCGCCGCCTCCGGCCCGACGAGACCCGGCATTGCTCCCTTGCCGAACCTCTCCGGCTTCTTCGACAGGGACTTCTCCACGCTGTAGGACATGAGCGAGGCCACCGTCGCCCCAGCTCCCGGTGTCGTTCCGACGAAGAACCCCAGCACCGACCCGCGCATGATCGGTCCGCGCGACTCTGAGACGTCTCTGCGCGTGGGCCAGAATCTCTTGGAGCGGGCACTGACGGAGAAGTAGCCAAGCCGTTCCAGGTGTCCGCCCCGGTGGAGTGCGTGGAAGACCTCGCCGAGTCCGAAGACGCCGATGGCCACCGGGATGAAGTCGACCCCGTTGATGAGTTCGGGTGAACCGAAGGTGAATCGCTGCTCGCCGCCGGCGATGTCGACGCCGACGGTGGCCAGCGCGAAGCCCAGGAGCGCGGAAAGCCCACCCAGCAAGCGGTTCCGGCCGATGACGACGACGAGGGTGAGGAGGCCGGCAAGCACCAGCAGGAAGAGCTCCGGCGGCCCGAACCGTGACGCCACCGTGGCCAGCAGGGGTGCCGCGACGCTGATGAGCACCGTGCCGATCGTGCCGGCGACGAAGGACGCCACCGCCGCCATGACGAGCGCCGGTCCGGCGCGGCCCTTGCGGGCCAGGGGATAACCGTCGAAGGTGCTGGCGACCGTCGCGGACTCGCCCGGCGTGTTGATGAGTACGGACGTGATCGTGCCGCCGTACATCGCGCCGTAGTAGATGGCGGCGAGCATGACGATCGCGCCGGTGGGATCCAGGGTGAACGTCAGGGGGAGCAGGATGGCGATTCCCGCCGCCGGGCCGAGCCCGGGCATGACACCGATCACCATGCCGACCAGGACACCCAGAAGCAGCAGGAGCAGGTTCTGCGGGCTGAGCACGGTGGTGATGCCGGTCGCGAGATGCTCCAGGATCTCCATGCGCCGCCCGGCCCTTTCTAGAAGATTCCGGCGGGCAGCTGGGCGTCGAGGACCATCGCGAACAAGACATAGAGCACGACCGGTAGGCCGACACCGACGGCTGCGTTGACGGGGAGCCTGTGTCGTCCGGGGTTGAGCACCATCAGGACTCCGGAGAGGAACACCACCCCGGCGACGAGTGCACCGGCGACGACCAGCAGGACGAAGAACCCCACGCAGGCGGACACGACCGCCACCAGGGTGTACGAATGGGCCGGAGAGGCGTCGGCGCTCTCCACCGGCACGCGCAGCGTCTGCCCCAGGGCGACGAGGCAGAGGACGAGTGCCGCCGCACCGATGAGCCGCGGGAAGAATCCCGGTCCGATCTGTCCCGACGGCATCCGCCACGCCAATCCCCACGCCAGGACGGTGTATCCCGCCAGGACGCAGGCGAGCACGCCCAGGAACACCGCACGCGTGGGGAGCGTACGGACGCTCATATCGCACCGCGTTCGCGCAGGATCTTCTCCAGGTCGCCCGCGGTCTTGGCGAGGAACTGCCCGAAGTCATCGCCCCAGCGGACATCCTCGACGAGATAGTTGTCGGCCAGATAGGCCGCCCACTTCTCCGTGCGTACGAGCTTCTTCATCGTCGCGATCCACCACTGGCGGGCACTGTCGGGGACGTCCGGCGGCAGGATCAGCCCGCGCGGCATGGTGGGAAGGCCGGTGAACCCGAGCGACTCGCCGGTGGGTACGTCGGACAACGCGGCCGGCGACTCGCTTCCGGTGAACAACAACGGCACCATGTCGCCGGCGTCGACCTGGCCCATCACCTCACCCGGGTTGGAGACCAGGGCATCGAGCGACTTGGAGGTCAGCGCGGTGAGCAGCTGGCCCTCGTCGTTGAAGGGCACGTAGTCGATCTTGTAGCCAGCTTTCGTGGCGAACATGTCATGGAGGATGAAGTCGACGTTGACGGTGCCGATGCCGCCGACCGGGACGGTGCCCTTGCTCTTGGCGTGGTCGACCCACTGCTGCCAGGTCGTGATACCGCTGCTGGCGTTGACGACCAGCAGGGCGGCGTCTGTCGCAAACAGACCAACCGGCGTGAAGTCGGCATGGGTCCAGCCGGGGTCTGACTCCAGCGGCGTGGTGAGGAACGAGCCCGAGGTGGTCGAGATGACGTACGGGTCGCCGGACTTGCCGAAGACGTAGCCCCACCCGGTCGCACCGCTGCCACCCTCCCGGTTCTGGACCGTGATGTGCTCGGGATAGAGCTTCTCCCGCTCGAGGATGTCGACCATGGTCCGCGACATGATGTCGTTGCCGCCACCGGGTCCGAACGCGATCGTCCAGTCCAGGTCCTCCGACGGGTAGTCGGCACCGCCTCCGCCGGCCATGTCGTCGGCCCCGCATCCCGCCACCCCGACGGCCGCGGCGCTCAGGGCGAGGAACGTCCTTCTCGGGTACGCATGCGTCATTGCAAGGCTCCCATCGTTTCCGGTCGTACGCCGGTGGGGCGCGGTCCGGCCGGTGCTCAGCCGAACCGCGGCGTGCGCTTCTCCAGGAACGCACGCACACCTTCGGCGTAGTCGGCGGTGTCGAACGAGGTGTTGCGGAGGTCTGTCGTCACCGAGTCTTCGGTGGTCTGCCCGGCGACGATCCGGTTGACGATCGTCTTCGCCGCCCGGACGCTGAACTGGGCCCGGCTGGTGAGCAGTTGGGCGAAGTCGTAGGTGTACTTGTCCAGGTCGTCGACGGGTGCCACCTCGTCGAGCAGGCCGACCCGGAGCGCCTCGTCGGCGGACATCTTCTGACCGGACATGAGGATCCACTTCGCGCGCGACGGTCCCGCCAGGTCGATCAGCCGCTTGGTGGACTCCAGGCTGTAGACGAGGCCGAGCTTGGCGGGCGTGATGGCCATCGTCGTCCGGTCGTCGCCGAAGCGCAGGTCAGCACTGAACGCCAGACCGGCGCCGCCTCCGATGCAGTAGCCGTGGATCAACGCGATCGTCGGCTTGTCGAGCTGTTCGATCGACCGTTCGGCGGCGGCCACCCGGTCGTTGTAGGTGCGGGCCTTCTCGGCGTTCCCGCGGACGCGTTCGAACTCGCTGATGTCGGCACCGGAGGCGAACGACCGGACCCCGGCGCCCCGGAGGACCACCACCTTCACCGACTCGTCCGCCGCGAGTGCACCGACGAGGTCGGGGAGGGCGGTGTACATGGCGAGGGTGATGGCGTTGTGGCTGTCCGGGCGATTGAGCAGCACGGTGGCGACCGCGCCGTCCCGCTCTAGGCGCAGGTCGGCGTCGGGGTCGGTGAAGGGGTCGAGGGCTGCGTTCATGATTCGGCACCTGCCCGGTCGTAGGGGGTGGCTGCGGTCTGCTGCGGCGCGGGCTTGCGATGCCCCTGCAACTCCGGATGGGCGTCGAAGGCGATGCTGTCGGCGAACAACGCCGCGATCTCGTCGTCGGCGAGCCCTGCCTCGGCGAGGACCTCGACCGTGTGCTGCCCGAGCCAGGGCGCGGGAGAACGGACGGAGTAGTCGAACTCGCTGAACTTCGTGGGCGGGCCGATCGTGCTCATCGCGCCGATGATCGGATGGTCGAGGTCGACCACCATGCCGCGGGCCCGGATGTGGGGATCGGCCAGCGCCTCGTCGTAGCCGAGGACCGGGCCGCCGGGAACGCCGGCACGGTCGAGTGCCTCGATCCATTCCTCCGTACGACGACTGGCGGTGATCTCCTCGATCTCGCCCTCGAGGTCGTCGATGTGGCGCATCCGGTCGGGGAGGGTACGGAAACGAGGGTCGTCCAACCACTCGGGCCGGTCGAGGACGCCGGTGACGAAGCG
>JBOHED010000417.1:0-2929 GCA_050700915.1 Actinopolymorphaceae bacterium
ACCCACTGGCCGCCCACCAACGCGACCCGGACACCGCCGATCGGACCGGAGAACGGCAGACCGGCGATCTGGGTGGACGCGGACGCGGCGTTGATCGCGAGCACGTCATAGATCGTGTCGGGATCGAGCGCGAGCACGGTGATGACGACCTGGACCTCGTTGCGTAGGCCCTTGACGAACGTCGGCCGCAGCGGCCGGTCGATCAGCCGGCACGTGAGGATCGCGCTCTCGCTCGGCCGGCCCTCGCGGCGGAACACCGAGCCGGGGATCTTCCCCGCGGCGTACCCACGCTCCTCGACGTCGACCGTCAACGGGAAGAAGTCGAACTGTTCCTTGGGTTGTTTGCTCGCCGATGTCGCCGACAGGAGCATCGTGTCGTCGTCGAGATAGGCGACCACCGAACCGGCGGCCTGGCGAGCGAGACGTCCGGTCTCGAACCGGACCTTGCGGGTGCCGAGGCTGCCGTTGTCGAGCACGGCTTCGGCGGCATGGATACCGGGACCCTCCACTGGGGCTCCCTCCTTGTGAGGCCAGGGAGCGGTGCCAGGTCGAGATCGCGGGCGCGAGCGTGCCGGTCTTCGATCGAGGCTCTCGGGACAGCTCCCCAGCGGGATCGCCCGGGGGCCACTACCGAGGACCGGCGACCTTTGCCGCCGGGTCTCGTGGACCGCTCCGATTACTGTGTTGTGTGGTCGGGAGCGGCCGAGCCTGGCCTGGCCGCCCCCCGTTGGTCACGTTACCGTCGCAGGCCGAGTCGCCCGATCAGGGACCGGTAACGCGCGACATCCTTCTTCCTGACGTAGTTGAGCAGCCGCCGGCGTTGCCCGACAAGAAGCAACAGGCCGCGGCCGCTGTGGTGGTCGTGCTTGTGTGTCTTGGTGTGCTCGATCAGGTGGTTGATCCGATGCGTGAGGATCGCGACCTGCACCTCGGGCGAGCCTGTGTCGCCCTCTTTGGTCGCGTACTCGTCGATGATCTGCTTCTTCGTCGCAGCGTCGAGCGACACGATGCTCCTTCCGGGATTCCGTTGCGCGGCGCGCCAGGGCGGGTTCACCTGGGCACTCTTGTTCCGCGGCCGGCGTACGGCACCGGCCAGGCTACCAGCCGTCACCGGTCCGCCCGGAATCGGTGCGGGTACCTGCGTTCCGGGGAATGATCACGCATGCGTGATCATTCTTGGGTGATGCGCGGCGAATCGGGCGTGCATCGTTGGTATTTGCCACGCCCGCGTGATCATTCCGGAGCCCGAGCGGCGAGGATCTCGCGCACCACGTCGACGTCGCGGGTCATCTGCTGCACCAGGGCGTCGACCGAATCGAAGCGGGCCTGGCCACGGACGCGGTCGACGAAGGACACCGCGACAGTGCGGCCGTAGAGCTCCAGATCGTCGCGATCCAGGACATAGGACTCGACCCGCCGCGGCTCTTCGCCGAACTGGGGGTTGGTACCCACCGAGATCGCGGCGGGCAGCGGCTCGTGCCACCCCGCGTGGTCATCGGTCCGCACCCGCAGCCACCCGGCGTAGACGCCGTCCGACGGCAGCGCCATGCCCGCCGCTGCCGGGACGTTGGCGGTCGGAAAGCCGAGCTCACGCCCCCGGTGCGCACCCTCGACCACCGTGCCGTCGACCCGGAACGCATGACCGAGCAACGCACACGCATGGGCGACGTCGCCTCGCTCGAGGCAACGGCGGACGGCGGTGGAGGAGACCGCCCTCGTGTCGACCGGTTGCCGACCGTCCCTCTCCTGGTCTGCGCCGGGATCCTGCCGGGTGAGGCCTTCGACCTCGAACCCGAGCTCGCCGCCCAGCCGACGCAGGAGTGCGACGTCACCCGCGGCCTTGAACCCGAACCGGAAGTCGTCGCCGACGACGATCGCGACCGGGCGGAGCGCTCCCACGATCTCGCGGACGAACTCCTCGGCGGGCTGGTGGGACCGCTGCCGGTCGAACGGCACGACGAGCACGGCGTCGGCGGAGTAGTCCTCGAACAGCTCGACCCGGCGTTCGAGCGTCGCCAGCAGGTGGGGTACGGCGTCGGGGCGGACCACCGCCATCGGGTGCGGGTCGAAGGTCACCACGACGGCCAGCGCACCCAGCTCGCGGGCCCGCTCGACGGTGCGCCCGATCACCCGCTGGTGACCCCGGTGTACGCCGTCGAAGACGCCGATCGTGACCACCGTCGGCCCGGTGTCCTGCGGCACTTCGGTCAGGTCTCGCCAGCGCTGCATGCACGTCTCCATCGTTGTCGCCCGGATCATCGGTGGCCGGACACCAGGAGCGTCAGCTCCCCCGGGGTCAAGGGTGCCAGATGGCATGTGCGGACACCCGGGCGAACCGGACCACTGCCCACACAGTCGCGAGGTGGGCGGAGATCGACGTTGAGCGGGCAACGGCACAGGATCAGCCGGCGAACACCGCGACCGGCCTGGCACCTTCGTCGGTGTCTTCGTACAACGCGAGGAAGGTCCCGTCCGGCGCGAAGATCCCCACCGGGCCGCCACCGACCTCGACGCCCGGAAGCTTCTGCCCGTACGACACCAACCGGGCAGTCGAGTCATCGACGTCGAAGCGGGGGAACGTCTGCGCAGCCACGTCGGCGATCGGGACGACCGCGAAGGTGCGCTCCAGCTCGTCGAGTGTGCGGGCGTCGTGAAGGCCATAGGCACCGACGCGGGTACGTCTGAGGGCGGTCAGATGGCCTCCTACGCCCAGCGCAGCCCCGAGGTCCCGGGCGAGAGCCCGGACGTAGGTGCCGCTCGAACAGTCCACCGACACGTCGACATCGAGGAGGTCGCCGTTCCGGCGCAGGTCGCGCACGTCGAACCGCTCCACGACGACCCTGCGCGCGGGAAGGTCGACGGATTCACCCATCTGCACCTTTCGGTACGCCCGCTCCCCCGCGACCTTGATCGCCGACACCGACGAGGG
>JBOHED010000418.1:0-8871 GCA_050700915.1 Actinopolymorphaceae bacterium
AGTCTACGACGTGTGCCCACGCCGCGGTGGGAGCGAGTTTGGGTTCGACGTCGGCTTCGAGGGCGAGGACGGCTTTACCTGCATCGTCGCAGAGCGGCAGCATGGTGCGTTCGCGCAGGTCAGCGAGGCTGAGGACGACCGCTTGAAGGTTCTGGGCGTACGCCGATGCCACGTTTTCTGGCACAGGTTCGGTGCCGATGCGGCGGCGGCCGACGGTGTTCTCGGGGACGGAGAAGAGGATGCGGGCGAGGAGTCCGCGGCCGCGGAAGCCGGGCATCTGGGCGATGTCGTGGAGGACTTCGGGTTGGACGGCGAGGCCGAGAGTGAGGGCGGGCTTGTCGACGAGTTCGGGCGGGCGGCCGCGGCGGTGGACGCGGAGCATGGTGCCGGCGTGGCCTTTGAGGAAGACCTCGAGGTTGGGGACGCCGGAGTAGCGGCCGGCGAGGGTGGCGAAGATGCCGCCCTCGTCGGACAGGACGGCGAGTCGTCCGCCTTGTTCGGCGAGGAGGCCGGCGGCGGCTTCGGGGGTGATGTCGTCGGCGACCAGGGTCGGCATGACGGGGACGTCGATGGTCCGGGCGGTCATGGCGGCGTCGCTGGCCTCGGCCATCGCCTGGGGTCGTTGGAGTGGGTCCGCCTTCGCCGCGGCAGCTGCAGCGCGGTCTGCGGCGGCGCGGGCGGTGGAGGCGGCGAGTTCAGCCTCGACGATCTGCGGTCGGGTCTTCTCGGCGAGGGCACGTTCGGCCAGCAGCAGCGGTTCGATCATGGCGGTGAACACCGGTGACTTCCTGGCGCCGGGTAGGAGGACGACGACGGTGAAGATGTTCACCGGTTCCCGCCATGAGCCGCGGACCACGACGTCGGCCTTGCCGCCGGCGGCGGTGGACAGGGCGGCGAGAGCGACGCAGCCAGCGAGGTCGGGTGGTGTCTGGGTGAACTCGGCCACGGCGGCCACCTGGTCGGCGACCCATCCCGGAAGTACCTCGACCGGGAACGGTGGCAGTTGCCGCCGTCCGGTCAGCGGGATCGGCGGTTCCCACAGTTCGCTTCCGGCGTCGGTGGAGGCGTGGTGCTGCTCGACGGTGCGGCGGGCGTCGAGGCACTCCAGGATCCGGTCCGCCGAGAGTGGGATCCGGTCGGACGCTGGTGACGTCACGCGGGCACCGTCCCTCCGGTCGGGCGTTGGACGTGGCGTGCTTTTCGGGCGCCACCAGCGAGTCCGGACCTGACGGTGGCAGCGGCCTCGAAAGGTGGCTGCCCGACTGCCTCTCCCGCGACTTGGAGCGCTTCGGAAACCAGGTCGTTCGGTAGCAGTCCCCCGGCGACGAGCTTTCCGAGGTAGTACGCCGCATCGTTGAGGGCGATGTTGTGCGTGTGCGGGGCCGAGTCGAGAACGCGTTGGACCTCGGAACGGAGGGCGGCGAGGGCGTAGCCAGTCGCCTGCGTACCGCCGAGTTCGGCGAGCAGCCGAGCCGCCCCGCCCGGCCGGCCAACCGGCTCTGCAGGCTTGAGCCACTCGTCGATCCAGCGCGGAAGCGGGACGGTGTCGGCATCGAACAGGACCGTGTACCGCCTACCGTCGACGACACTGCCGCCTGCGACGACGTATCCACCGCGGCCGCGGGTGTCGATCAGCCATCCCAACCGGCCGGCACTGTTGCCGAGGTCCGAACCAGCGGCAGCGGTGAAGTACAGGTGCAGGCCTCCCCGCCCGGTTCGTACGGAGAAGGTGTCGACGGGAAGCCGCTCCCCTGCTCGGGCGGCGAGCTCGGCGAGGACGTCGGCGCCCTCTGTGATGCCGGGTAACGACCATTCTGGTGGTGGCACGTCGCCGGCATCTTTTGGTGTGTCGAGGTCGACGACAACGAGTCGGGACGGACCGCAGGCGATACCGATGTTGTAGGGCGGGCCCGCGGACCGGCAGCGTTCGATCTGGTCCGGGTCGGTGGTAGCGCGACCTTCCCAGTCCGACCGTAGAGCTGGCCGGGATCGGCTTGGGATCAGGCGGCCACGTCGGTCTGGCGAGCCGCGCATCGCCTGTGCACGTCTATCCGTACGGGCTCGACCTCACCGCGTCAAATCGCCGCCACCGGTCCGGGTTGACCTCTCAGCGGCGATCTGACGCCGCGCACCGTACCCCTCGGTAGGCTCAACCGATGGCCGAGCTGCAAGGTGAGCGAGTCACGCTGCGCACCCTCGATGTGGCCGATGTCCCGCGGCTCCGCGAGCTTCGCCCACGCGATTGGTCGTCCGGTGTCGACTGGCCCCTCGAAGAGTCAAGGTCAAGCCGCTACACGATCTTGCTCGAAGGATCCGTCGTCGGCTTCATCCAGTCCTATGAGAACCCAGAGCCGGACTACCGGCACGCCGGCATCGACATTTTCGTCGGTACGCCCTACCACGGTCAGGGGCATCGGTACTGATGCCGTCCGCACGCTCGCCACCCATCTCGTCCGCGACCAGGGACACCATCGAGTTGTCATCGACCCACTCGCCGACAACGCAGCAGCCATCCGCTGCTACCGCAAGGTCGGCTTCAAGCCGATCGGTGTCATGCGTCGCTACGAACGCAACCTTGAAACCGGCGAGTGGAACGATGGTCTACTAATGGACCTGCTCGGCGAAGAACTCGACACCTCTCGAACCACCCATCGAGGTTGAGCACCGCGGACAGGCGGCGGCGACGGCGCGTGCGCCCTACATGCCGTCGAGGCCGACCGCCGGGCCGTCAACGGCGTGTCCGGTGATGGATCCACAAACGGACGGACTGTCGCCGCCCGATTGTCAGCATCTTTTGCCGTTGTGATCCTCTGCCGCTTTGTCCCGGGGCAGTGACCCGCGCGGTGTGGGAATGACCAACCCCTGCTCGGCCGGGCGCCAGAGCGGATCGTTGGGTGGGACTTGGTTCATGACGATGCGGTTCGGTAGGTGTCGCCGTCCTGGTCATCGGCGAGTCGATAGCGTCGGTGCCGTGCTTTCTTGGGCGTAGAGATGTTCGTCACCGTGCTCGAGGGTCCAGCGTCCGAGCTCCTTCATCGGGCCGTCGACCAGGCTCTCGCCCAGGTTGGTCAGGCTGTATTCGACCCGGGGTGGGGCCTCGGCGTAGGCGCGGCGGCTGACCAGGCCGTTGCCGAGTAGGCGGTGCAACGTGTCGGTCAGGACCTTGTCGCTGATGCCGCCGATCACGGAGCGTAGCTCGCTGCGTCGACGCGGGCCCGTTCGGAGCGCCGCGAGGGCGACAGGATCCCACGTGTGGGCGAACAGGTCGGTGGCTGCGCGCAGGCGGCAGTCGGCGACCAGTTCGTAGCAGTGGGTTTCGTGATTGCTCATCTCGCCACCAATCAACGTGCGCTTGTTACGCACCGATTGGTGCGTAACGCCTTCCTTACCGTAGCTACCCGACTGTCACGGCACCTGAGAGGGAGCAGATGATGCGAATCGGGATCCTGGGGACGGGAACGCTGGCGAAGGCGCTGGGTGCGGGGTGGGCACGCGCGGGACATGAGCTGGTAGTTGGCGGGCGATCGCAGGCCAAGGCGCAGGAGCTTGCTGATTGGCTGGGCCCAGAGGTCCAGGCCGTCGCGCCGCGTGAGGCGGTCCCCGGATGCGATGCGGTGCTGCTCGCGGTGTCGTGGGACGGCGTGGAGGACATGCTGCAAAGCGTGGGCGCGTCCGAGGGCCTGCTGGATGGGATACCGCTGATCGACCCCACGAATGCGGTCGAGCATGGCGTCGGTGTATTGCTTACCGGACTCGGCGACGCGATGGCGCAGCGGATTGCCGCATTGGCTCCAGGTGCACGTGTTGTCAAAGCGTTCCACCTCTTTCCCGCCGAGCAGTGGACGAGATCACTCGGCAGTTGGCGAGCCATCCGTGACGGTGGCGATGTGCGGCGACGATCAGGCGGCGCTGGGATTGATCAGCGAGCTCGTGCGCGACGTCGGCGGGGCACCGGCCGTATTGGGACCGCTGGATCGCGTCCGTCAGCTCGAGGAGGTCGCGGGGTTCGTCATCGGGCTGGCCTTTGCCGGTTCTGACCCCAACTCCGCTATCCCGCACGTTCCATCACCGGCAACGCAGCCAGGCCCACCAAGCGTCTCTGTGTGACGAAGATCGGGACGCAATGGAGCCTCGGCCAGACCCGCGCCGGTTCAAGTAGCCGAGGTTCGGCGGTGGATCACGTGCCTTCTTCCGGTTTGGGATTCCGTCAGGATGGTGTCCGGTGAGGGATCCTCATGCGGACGGTTATCGGGTGCCATTGACGACGGAAGCCGGGAGGCAGGTCGCCGTCAGATCAGGAGCAGTGTCTTCCCTAGGACGCTGCGTGCCTCGATGGCGGCGTGCGCATCGGCTGCGCGCTCCAGTGGGAAGGTCTGTCCGATGACCGGTCGGATCTGCCCTTCCACTGCGGCCGCCATGGCCTCTTCTGCCCACCGATGCATGTGGGGACCGAATCCAAAGAGCTGCTCGATTCCTAATACCTCGACTCCGCGGCGCTTTGCCTCCACGGGATCGATCAGGGTGCTGTCTCCGCTTGCCGCGCCATGGACCGAGAAGTGGCCACCATCGGCGGTTATCTCAAATGCGGCTCGGCCGATGTCTCCTCCAACGCCATCGAACACCACATCGGGGCGTGCGCCGCCGGTCAGCTCCAGCATCTGGTTTGCCCAGTCCGTGTCGGAGTAGTCGACCACGGCATCCGCACCAAGGTTGCGGACCAGGTGCAGCTTGCTCTGGCCGCGGGCGGCACCCACGACCTTGGCACCGGCGGCCCGGGCCAGTTGCACCAGCAGGCTGCCGACACCGCCACCGGCCGCCTCCACCAGCACCCACTCACCGGGAAGAATCCGGGCTCCTACATATCAGGGCGTGTCTGATGGATCAGCGTAGCCAGAGCAGAACGATGCTGGCGATGATGATTCCTGCGCGGTAGTTGCGGGCGTGTTTGTCGTAGCGGGTGGCGATGCCTCGCCAGCTCTTGAGCCGGTTGAATGCTCGCTCGACGACGTTGCGGTCGCGGTACAGTTCGGCGTCGAAGCTGGGTGGGCGTCCGCCGGCTTGTCTTTTGGCTTTGCGGTGTGCGATCTGGTCTCGCTTTTCGGGGATGACGACCCGGATTCCTCTACGCCGTAGGGCTTTCCGGGTTGACGGGTGGGAGTACGCCTTGTCTGCGATGACACAGTCCGGTCGGCGACGCGGCCGATGGGCGCCGAGGTGCCCAGGGACTTTGATGTCGTCGAGTAGGGGTAGCAGCTGTGGGTTGTCCCCGGCCTGACCCGCGGTGAGCCGTACCGACAGTGGACGTCCCCGGCGGTCGACGCTGAGGTGGGTCTTGGTGCTCCAGCCGCCGCGCGACCGGCCGAGCGCGTGATCGGGCGGCTCAGGCCACCTGTCCCGAAGATTCTTGTAATTCGATCGAGCCCCCTGTGCTGCGCTTGCGTGCCCCGGCCGCATGCTGATGTGCGCGGGCGATGGTGGAATCCACCGACACCAGCCACTCCAACTCGGCCGCGGCCTGCGCATCACCTTGCAAGGTGGTCAGGATCCGGTCCCAGGTGCCGTCCTTGCACCACCGATCGAATCGCCACCAAACCGTTTGCCATGCAGGGAGATCGGCGGGCAGATCACGCCACGGCGAGCCAGTCCGAAACCGCCAGCAGATCGCCTCGACCACCTTCCGATGATCCAGCCACCGGCCGCCACGCCGGGGCGCCCGATCCGGCAGCAACGGCTCGATCCGGGCCCACATCTCATCAGTCAACAACTGGTCACGACTCATGTCGCCAACCCTGCCTAACCCGAACCACAAGATCCATCAGACACGCCCTAGGCGAGCGCCGCCGCGATGATGTGAGCGAACGCCTCCGGACTTTCGCGGGTCATGACGTGGCCGGCACCGGGGATCACGTGGATGGCGACCCCAGAGTCGGCCAGCGTCCGGAGATCCACGTCGTCGGACCGCTCACCGACCAGCATCGCCCGCGGCATCGACGCCGACGCGAGCAGGTCGCGGAACGTCGGTGTGCGGTCGGCCAGCAGCGACACCGCTGACCGGTACATCGCGGTGGGTGACCAGCGACCGGTCGTGGCGTGGAACACCGAGACCCCCGCCGCCTCCTCGTCCCGCGCGACCACGGCACGAAGAGCGCTGTATCCACGGGAGACGAACGCGTCCTCCGACTGGTCGGCGATGTGCCTGCTCAAGGTGCCGACGCCCGGATCGAGGTTGGGTTCGGCGACCACGAGCCGGCCTACCTGGTCCGGACGCCGCGTGGCCAAGGAGATCGCGACCGAGCCGCCGAGGCTGTGCCCGACGACGTGACACCCCCTCAGGTCGGAGGAGTCGAGCAGTGCCGCGATCACGTCGGCGTGTTCCTCGATCGTGTAGCCGAACGACGCCGGGGCCGGGTCGCTCCAACCCGTACCGGCGAGGTCGACCAGCAGCGACCGACGCCCGCGCAGCGCGGGCCGGGTGACGATCTCCGGGAAGTCCGCGGTCGCCGCCGAACCCAGACCGGCGAGATAGACACACACCGGTGCGGTGTCCGGCTCGTCCGGGCCGGCGGGCAGGTCGAGATAGCGGATCCAACCGGCGTAAGCGGGACCGTGAAAGGAGTGCACGCCCCCAGCATGCCCACCACCGGGGCGCAGGACCTGCGAAGGCGTCAGCGGGCGCGATGGCCGAATGCGCCGAGGAGGACGGCGGAGACCAACAGCCCGCCCGCGAGGACGCGGAGGATGACCTCGATCGATGCCGTGGGCGCGTGACCGGCGGATTCGAGCGCCTCCAGCGCGGTCGCGGTCGCGGCCAGCCCGATGCCGGCGACGACGATGAGCACGGTCTGGGTGACGCCGGCGGCTTCGCCACTGCGTTCGGGTCGTACCACCCGCTGGGTGCCGATGTTCGCGAACGACCAGCCCAACCCGAAGCCAAGCCCACACAGGCAGAAGACCGGGACGTACGCACCCCAGGCCTTGCTGACGGTCAGGGCGAGCAGGCTCAGCCCGCCGATGCTGTTGGCGATCGTCATGACGACCCGGGCCGAGTAGCGCGCGCCGAGCCAGCCGGCGAGGGGCCCAGCGAAGCCCGTGGCGACGGAGAGACCGAGGAAGACGAGGCCGGCCGTCAACGGGCCAAGTCCGCGGACCTCCTGCAGATACAGAGTGGCGAGGAAGACGGTCCCGGCGTAGGCGACGTTCGCCATCGTCCCGACGGCGGTGACGAGAACGAAGGCGATGTTGCGGAACAGGCCCATGTCCATGAGGGCCAGCCGGACGTGGCCTTCCACCACAGGGAAGGCGACAAGCAGCGCCAGCCCGCCGAGACCCGTCCCCAAGACCAGCGGTGAAGCCAGCCCGGAGGTCGGTATCCGGTCGACGGCATAGGTGACCAGCGCCAGCCCGCCGCTGAGAATGACTGCTCCCGTGAGGTCGAGCCGGCGCGGCATCGACTCGTCTCGCGACTCACGGGTCGCCGCGAGCGTCACGACGGCGGCCGCCACCACGAAGGGCACCAGGAACCAGAAGATCCACCGCCATCCCGGACCGGCCGTCAGGAGGCCGCCGACGAACGGCCCGAGGGCGGTGCCGACCGCGGCGAATCCGAAGACCCTGCCGAGCGCCGGCCCTCTCCGCGCCTCCGGGAAGGTGCTCGACAGCACCGAGACCGTCGTCGGGAGGATCATGGCGGCACCAACGCCCTGCAGAATGCGGAACGCGATCAGGAGCCCGGCCGTCGGTGCCAGCGCGCAGAGTGCGGCCGCCGCGCCGAAGATGCCGAGGCCGACGACGAGGAGGAGACGCCGCCCGAAGATGTCGCCCAGCCGCCCACCGAGGACGAGGAACGCACCGAGCGCGAGCATGTAGCCGCTGAGCGCCCACTGCAGGTCCGTCGTCGTCACCCGCAGGTCGCCGGCCATCCGCGGCAGCGCGAGGGTGAGCGCGAAGAAGTCCAGCTGGACGCAGAACATCGCCAATGCCGCCGCGGCGAGGACACCGCGCAGCCGCCGGCTCTCCGCATGGTCCGGCGCGGGAGCAGGCGACGCCGGACCCATGGTGACTTCCCCCGAACTGCCACGTCCCGCCGCGGTCAGGCACGTCGCGCGGTCAGGTTCCAGGCCACCTTAGGCGGGGATGTGTGACGAGGAAGCCCCTTCCGCCCGAGTGGAGGACCCCGAGTGGAGGACCTGTGGCGAACGAAATGCCCGACCCGCTGGATGTGCTCGGCGACGACGAACGCGGGCTCCTTCGTCGGGCGGCCCGCCCCGCCTGGCAGGCCCCCATGCTCGCCACCTTGGCCAAGGAGCCGTTCTCCGACGAGCGGTGGATCTACGAACGCAAGCTGGACGGCGTACGCACGGTCATGGTGAGGAACCGCGGCGAGACGACACTGTGGTCCCGCAACCACAACGACATGACGAAGGCCTATCCCGAGATCGTGCAGGCCGTCACACCACAACAGCCTCAGGACTTCGTGGCCGACGGCGAGATCGTCGCGTTCGACGGGAAGCAGACCAGCTTCGCGAAGCTGCAGGCCCGGATCAACCTCGCCGACCCGCGACGCATCCCCCGCACCGGAGTCACCGTCTACGTCTATCTCTTCGACCTGCTGGCGTTCGGCGACGCCGACCTCACCCGGCTGCCCCTGCGGGCCCGCAAGCGCGTGTTGCGGGGAGCGTTCGGGTTCGGCGACCGGCTGCGGTACTCCACGCACCGCAACACCGACGGTGAGAAGTTCTACGTCGACGCGTGCCACCGTGGGTGGGAGGGCCTGATCGCGAAACGCGCGGACGCGTCGTACCAGGTCGGCCGCAGGTCGCGGGACTGGTTGAAGTTCAAGTGCGTACGCGACCAGGAGTTCGTCATCGGCGG
>JBOHED010000419.1:0-6477 GCA_050700915.1 Actinopolymorphaceae bacterium
GGACTGGATCAACCGCGGCTACCAGCAGACCGAGGAGGACCACCCGCAGACGCGGACCTTCGATGCGGGGGTCGAGTTCCTCCGGACGAACGCCGGTCACGACAACTGGTTCCTGCACCTGGAGACCTTCGACCCGCACGAGCCGTTCTTCACGTACAAGCAGTACAAAGATCTCTACCCGCACGACTACGCCGGCCCGCACCACGACTGGCCCGACTACAAGCGGGTGACCGAACGACCGGAGGTCGTCGAGCACGTACGGTACGAATACGCGGCGCTGCTCAGCATGTGCGACCAGTCGCTCGGCCGGCTGCTCGACACGATGGACGAGCAGCAGCTGTGGGACGACACGATGCTGATCGTCTGCACCGACCACGGTTTTCTGCTCGGCGAGCATGGCTGGTGGGCCAAGAACGTCCAGCCGTGGTACGACGAGAACATCCACAACCCCTTGTTCGTCTGGGATCCACGCGTCGGCCGCGCGGGCGAAAGCAGGCGCAGTCTCGTGCAGACGATCGACCTCGCGCCCACCCTGCTGGACTACTTCGACGTCGTACGCCCGCCCGACATGCAGGGCGTCCCCCTGCGCGATACGATCGCCACCGACGCACCGGTGCGCGAGGCGGGACTCTTCGGCAGCTTCGGCGGCCACGTCAACGTCACCGACGGCCGCTACGTCTACATGCGGGCCTGCGTCGACGAGACGAACGGCCCGCTCCACGAACACACGTTGATGCCCACCCACATGCGGAACCGATTCTCGCCCAAGGAACTTCGCGACATCGAACTCGCCGAGCCGTTCGACTTCACCAAGGGGTGCCGGCTGATCCGCGTCGCGGGCCGGCCGCAGGAGAACACGTTCGCGCACGGCTCGATGCTGTTCGACCTCCAGAACGACCCGCACCAGGACGATCCCCTGGTCGACGACGCCGCCGAACTGCGGATGGCCGTGCTCATGGTGGAGCTGATGCGGGCCAACGACGCGCCGGCGGACCAGTTCGAGCGGCTCGGGCTGCCGGCGACCGGGGATGTCGGACCCGAACACCTGCTGGTGCGTCATCAGCACGAACGGGTGAAGCAGGTACGCGCGCGCCTGCCGGACCTCGAGGACCTGCCGGCCGGACGCTACGACCTGCAGACTCCGGTGTCGGACCTGCTGGCCGATCCCGACGCGGTCACCGCGATGCGCGAGGCGGTGCCCGGACTCCTGGACAACCCCCGCCTCGCCACGCTCGCGCACCTGTCGCTGCACGAGGTGGCCGCCGTCGCTCCTGGCGTCCTGGACGGGGTACGCCTGCGGGCGCTGGCCACCGGCCTGGCGTCGGTTACCGCAGCGCCAGGGCGATGATCTGGTTCACCTGGGGAGCGTTGAAGTTGTCGTCGGAGACGAGGACCAGCGAGCGTTCGCCGGACCGGAGCCGGGGTCCCCACGTCATCCCCTCGACGTTGTCGATATGGGACAGGTCCAGGTCGGCGAGATCGACCACGAGCCGCTTGCGTACCGGCCGGTAGTCACCATCGGCCAGGCTCGGGTCGGCAAGGGTGTCGGTCGCGCCGCGTACGTCGATCTCGTAGAGCCGGATGCTGTTGCCCACACCGGAGATGAACGCCCGCTCCAGGACGAGTAGGCGGTGCCGGTCGATCGGCAGAAGTTCGACGACGCCGTTGTCGGCACCGGCCGTGTGCGGGTCCGGCACCGCCGGGATTTGGTCGATCGGGTAGGCGACCTGCCGCACCGGCGCGCCGCTCCCCTTGTCGTACCAGGTCAGCCGGCTCACCGCACCCGCCGCCGGGGTGGGCAGCGGACCGTCGCCGTAAAGCGGGCCTTCCAGGGAGGCCACCACCTGTTGGCGGTCGGCGGTGAGCGTGAGCCCCTCGAAGACCGCGTTGCGGCGCGGGCCTTCGTCGGCCGCGCTCATCGCGAACATCGCGGGCTGGCCGAACTCGCGCAGGTGCTGCCCGCCGAGCGTCATCTGGCGTACCCACGGGTCCACCAGTGCGGGCGGCGAGCCGTCGGTCGGGACCTCGCGCTTGCCCTCGCTGCTCCAGTAGACCGTGCGGCTGCGGGGATCGAGCCGGATCGACTCGGGGTCGGCGACCTCGGGATCGACGGAGGCCAGCGGCGGGAACGGCGTGCCGTCGGTCCGCAGGACGGCCGTCACGTCGGTGAAGCGGACCGACGAGAGTCCATGGGCGTCGAGCGCGAGGTCAGCTGTGTAGAAGCGCGCCGGAGCCTCCTCGGAGTCGTCCGAAATGAGGTACCACAGGTCGTTCCGGGCGTCGTAGTCGATCCCGGACAACTCGCCGATCGGCATGCCCTCGATCGCCCGGCCCTTCGAGATCGTCTTCTCGCCGAGGACGCGGATCCGCCCGTGCCGGCCCGCCCCTCCCGCGTCGGCGCGCTCGGCTCCAGCCGCGGCCGCGACACGTCCTGTCGCCGGGACCGCCGTGGCGGGCATGCCGGCGACCGTGGCCGTGAGTACGAGGGCGGCGACGACGAGCAGGCTCCGGAGGCCGAACCGCGGACGAGGTCTCATGACACCCATCCAACCGGAGCCCGCCGACAGAGGGCCACTCCGCGAACCCGAACGTGCCGGACCGTTCATCCGTCGGACATCCTCCGGTGCCGTCCACAACCAGCGCCTCCCGAGGATCGGCGCCACCAGAGGCCGGCGCCAGCGAGGATGTCAGTGCAGGGTGACCTCCAGTACGACGATCAGCAGCCCGAGCACCAGGTTGCCGGCACCAGAGGCGACGACGCCCCACCGGCGTATTCCTGCCGCGTTCGCCGCGACCATCGCCCATCCGACCTGACTGACCACGGCGATCCCGAGCACGGTCACGGTCACGACAGCCGGGGGCACGCCGACGAGTCCGCCGGCCAGCGCGACGACCGAGGGTGGCAGCGCCGCCTGGACCATCGGCCACTCCGCGCGCGCGACGTCGTACACCCGCCGGGCCGTCACCGGATCGGGCGATGGCTCCGCGACACCCGTCCCGGGTCGTGAACCGCCGGCCGGTCGCCGGGGGTTGTTGCGTGGGCGCTCCCCCACCACCCGTGCGTACACATGGGCCGCCCAGAAGATGACGCCAGTCCCCAGTACGCCGACGCCCAGGTCCATCGGCTCGAGCGGTGTGCCGTCGGCGCTCGCGCCCACGACGACCGCCGCGGCGAGGAGCGAGCCGTAGATGGCTCCGGCGTAGTGCGTCTCCGTACGTACGAAGCCAGAGCTGACCTCACCCGGGCGTACGGAGTCCGCCACGTCAACCGGCAGCCACCGCGTGTCGGCTGCTGGACCGACCCTCACCTCGCGTGACGCGCCGCATCTGCCACGCGATGGCAAGCGCGATCAGCCCCGAGACCACCAACCAGATCCCCAGGATCAACGCGAACACGAGCGCCGAGAGGCCCGGGTAGACCAGGACGACGATGCCGGCCGCGATGGAGAGGAAGCCGGACAGGACGGCGAGCCCTCGGCCGGGCATGGCACGCCCGAAGAAGGCCGCCATGACGCCGACCACGCCCGCGGCGATCCAGAAGAGCCCAAGAAGCGTTGCGAGTACGACGATCGTGTGCGTGACGTCGCGCAACGCCAGGACGCCGACCATGAGCGCAACCACGCCGATGATCGCCATCAGGACGCGCCGGCCACTGTCCCTCTCGTGGCTGGCGATGGCCTGTGCCACGCACAGGACGCCGTAGAGCAGGATCTGGATGCCGACCAGCACGGCGATCACGTCGAGTGTCTTCCCCGGCCAGGCCAACACCAGCGCACCGAGCACGATGCTCACGATGCCGAGCACCATGACCGAACCCCAACTGTCCCCCATCGCCAGCAGCACGGTCGCCATTCCGCGGCTGGGGCCACGACCCGGCTGTGTACGACTGGCGCGTCCGCGCCCGGCAGTTTCCCGTTCCCGCCGTCGATCGTCCTGCGAGGGAACGGTCCCTCCCGCCTGGCGTTCGCTTCGCGACGTCTCCTGGGGAGACGTCTGTTCCGGGATGTCACGGTGGGTGTCGTGCGTCGGTTGGTCGGAGCCGGGCCGGGACGGTTCGGACGGGCGTCCCGAACCGCTCGAGCCACCCGAGAGTGGATCAGACGGCATCGCTTTCGCCCCCTTTTACGCGGGTCACCTGCTGGCCGGCGCCGTCAGGCGGTAGGACAAACACCTCTCCCACACTCTTGCGGATCAGCGCTTCTCAAGGTTCACGGGATTCCGATGCCGAAACATCATCCACCGGGGGTGAGCCTCGGTGCGGGAGCACAAAAGACATTGTGCGGAATCGGCCGGGCCTGACGGCAGCTATGACCCTCACAAAACCGCGTCGTATGCTGGTGACTGCGTGATGCACAAACCTGCGTAGCTGGTCTCGAATTGAGTCCTTCTGTGGTCTTTAGCGATGAACTCCAAAGCGCACTGGGCTGGGACGGCCACCTTTTGCTGCTGCACCAGACGGAGCCCGAGCGGCATGTCGAACTCGCCGCCTGGGTGCGACGCGGCCTGCAACGGGACGAGAAGGTCCTTTATACCCAGCTTGATGACGAGCCGCCCGCCCGGTCGATTCTCACCCTGCTCGCCAACCAGGGAATCAACATCAGCGACGCCATCCGGAGAAAGCAGTTCGAACTGCTGCCTATTTGCGAATTCTATCCTCCCGGAGGTCAGCAAGAGCTCATCGAGAGCGCCCTGACCGACGGATATCGTGCGGTCCGGGTCTCAGCCGAGGCAGAAGCCGCGCTCTCGATTCTTCCGAAAGCTGTCCACAACGACATCGAACGCAAGATGGACGAGATCTGCCGCACGTATCCGGTGTCCGCCCTCTGTCAATACGACAGGGCGATGCTCACCGACGACCGCCTGCGCGAGGTGGCGTCCACGCATGTGAGCGGTGTGCGTACGTCCCAAATGCACATGGGCACGCAGGCCGACGTCCTGATCCTCGCCGGCGAACTCGACGCCGCCACCTCAGACCTGGTCGCCGAGGTACTCCGGGCCGCCGGCACGCAGGCGCAGGCTGTGCTGCGGCTCGACCTGACCCGGGTCACATTTCTCAGCGTCGTCGCCGCCCGCGCACTTGTCGAGGGAACGCAGGCCTTCCGCGACAGCGGCGGCCGCGTGCTGCTCCTCGACCCACCCAGTGACATCGAGTGGTACATCCGAGCCCTCGGGGTCGACCAACCCGTACGGATCGAACTGGTGGGGAGGGCCGAACCATGACGATGCCGCCACCGTCCACCTACGTCCATGACGCGTTGTTCTACGCCTCGGAGGACGAGCTGCTCACAGCCGCGGTTCCCTTCCTCTCCGAGGGGCTCACCCTGGAGGAGACCGTCATTCTCGAGTGTCGTGACCACATCAACCGGCTGCTGTCCACCGCCCTCGACGACGATCCGAGGGTCGTGTGTCTCCCCGTCCGGGCTCGGCCGGACGGCCGGCCGGCACGATCGCGTGGTACCAGGAGACTCTGCAAGGTGAGATTGCCGCCGGCGCCACCCGGGTGCGGGGAGTCGGCGAGGTCGACTTCGGTTCGACACCGGCGCAGTGGGCGGAGTGGGCCCGCTTCGAGTCGGTCATCAACGAGGCGTTGGCGCAGTGGCCCCTGTGGGGCGTCTGCATGTACGACACCCGGGTCCTCCCGGATGCTGTCGTACGGGCCGGTCAGCGCACACACCCGCAGCTGATGACAGCAACGGAACGCACCGCGAACCCGCGGTACATGGATCCGACGGACTTTCTGCGCAGCATGCCGGCAGCCGGCCCGGATCCGTTGGAGTCCACCCCTCCGGTGATCCATGTCCCCGATCTCACCAACCTCGCCGACCTGCGACGGCAGGTTCATCGCGCCTGCCTGGCCGGTTCGGCCGTGCCGAAGGATGCGGTGGCGGAGTTCGTCTACGCCATCAATGAGGTCGCGACGAACGCAGTCGTCCACGGGCGCTCACCGGTGTCGGTACGACTCTGGACCTCCGCTGACCGGCTCCTGTGCACGGTCACCGACCGCGGAACCGGATTCTCCGACCCCCTCGCCGGATACCTGCCAGGTTCGCTCGACGTCGGCGTCGGCTCCGACGCCGACGTCGCACGACACGGCCGGGGGCTCTGGCTCGCCCGACGGCTGTCCGACCATGTGGACGCCGCCCGGACCGCCGACGGGTTCAGCGTCCGTGTCGTCACCGGACTGCCGCGAGGTCATAGGCTGGTGTGATCACGTTCCACGGTTGGGCATCTCCTCGCCGCCCTCGCCGACCGCTGGTCGTCGCTGACGTCGCGCGACACCCCCAAGGACTCCGCGCCTTCGTCGACGGACTGCACGCCCATGCCATGTCGGCAGGCGAAGGTGCCGACGGCTGATCAGGGCACCGCACGACCGCGCGTCTTGGCCTTCGCGGGTGAGGGACGAGAGATGCTCACCGTCCATCAGGAACGGTTGGCCGCCGCCGCCGAACGTGAGCAGCAGCGCCGCCACTGGCAGGG
>JBOHED010000420.1:0-1753 GCA_050700915.1 Actinopolymorphaceae bacterium
CCCATCGAGCACCACTGCCGGGAGCGGTTCTTCGACGTGTCGTAGAAGGCCCATGCGCAGTCGGATGCCGCACAGAGCTTCAGCCGCCCCCAAACCTTGTCGGCCCCCGCGCTGGCGACGGCGACGAGGAGCCGGGCGACGCCGGCAGAGCCGCCCTCGACTGCGGGAACGAGCCGCGGGTGGGTGCCCTCGAACACGAGCCGCAGCGGCAGCTGCGCGGCGATCTCGTCGAGTCCGGCAAGGGGTGCGTCGGATTTGTCGTGGTGCTGGATCATCGCCTGCCGCAAGCCGGAACGGAAGGCGACCGCGAGTGCGAGATCGGACGTCGACGCGCGGTCGTGCTTGTCGAGCAGACCGTGGTCGCGAAGCCAGTGGGTGAGGGCGTCGGGGTCGGTGAGGGCGTCGGATCCGCCTTCGTCGACGTCGAGGGTGTTGGCGAACGCACACAGCAACTCAGCGCCCGGCGGAACGCCCCGGTCGCGGTCAGCAGCTGCGGTCGTCGTCAACAGATCACCTCTCGACACCACCATACCTCGAAAGGCGGTTGCCAGATGTACGACACCGCCGTACTCTGTTTACTGGTGTCGACGAGGAGGAAGAAGATGAACGGTTGGGTCATGGAATCGGTCGCCAGGCAGTGGACGCAGGACCGTATCTCCGAGGCTGAGGCATGGCGCCGTGCCCGGAGGGAGCCCTTGCTGGAGCACGCGCTGTGGGTGGACGCCGCGGTCCGCGTGGAGGCAGGAACCCGAGTGGCCCAGGCTCTCCAGGGCCTGGCGGCTCTTGTCCTCCGAGGCTCCTCCACACGGCTCGCGTGGGCTGCGGATCGGCTGGACCCGCGGGCTGGCGCGGACCGGAAGGCGGGCGGCAAGGTCGAAGTCGTGTCCGCTGGCTGCCGTCCAGCTGTATGACAGTCAGCCGCACGAATCGCCTGTAGGTGTCACACCGACTGTTAGGGTGGCTGGATGGGCGTGAACGCGGCTCGGTCGGACCAGTCCGACGATCGCGTCGGCGGCGGGAGCCGGTTCGACGAGCTCCTCGCCGCCGACGAACGAATCGAGCCGCGTGACGAAATGCCCGACGGCTATCGCAGGACGCTGATCCGGCAGATCGCGCAGCACGCGCACTCGGAGATCATCGGCATGCAGCCGGAAGGCAACTGGATCAGCCGGGCACCGAGCCTGCGCCGCAAGGCGATCCTGATGGCGAAGGTCCAGGACGAGGCCGGCCACGGGCTCTACCTCTACGGCGCGGCGGAGACCCTCGGAGTCGGCCGTGACGAGCTGCTCGACAAGCTGCATGCGGGGAGGCAGAAGTACTCCTCGATCTTCAACTACCCCACACTCACCTGGGCCGACATCGGCGCGATCGGCTGGCTCGTCGATGGCGCGGCCATCACCAACCAGGTGCCGCTGTGTCGGTGCTCCTACGGCCCGTACGCCCGAGCGATGGTCCGGATCTGCAAGGAGGAGTCGTTCCACCAGCGGCAGGGGTTCGAGATCCTGCTGGCGTTGTCGAGGGGCACGCCTGCGCAACAGGCGATGGCGCAGGACGCGCTCGACCGGTGGTGGTTTCCGAGTCTCGCGATGTTCGGGCCGCCGGACTCGGAGTCGACCCACGGCACCCAGTCGGCGGCGTGGGGGATCAAGCGGTTCTCCAACGACGAACTCAGGCAGCGTTTCGTCGACATGACCGTGCCGCAGGCAGAGGTCCTCGGGCTGCGGATCCCTGACGACGCGCTGGAGTGGAACCC
>JBOHED010000421.1:0-9424 GCA_050700915.1 Actinopolymorphaceae bacterium
GCTACGAGCGGGGAGAGCCTGTCCGTTCACGATGGCCAGATCCACCACGACACGCACCCCGTCCCCATGGGGAATTACGTGACAGCGGTGGGGAATTACGTGATCGCCGAACCCTCAGAACTGGGGAATTTCTTGATCGTCAACATAGGCGCATAGGGGTGCGAGGGTGTCTCCCACCGAGCTTCCCAGCGCGGCGGCAAAGTTCGGGACCAGGGTGATCTCGAGCGGCAGGGAGCCGAGCAGAATGCCGGGCGTCACGCGTAGCCCAAAGGTCATGAGTGCGACCAGCGCGATACCCGAGGCCGGCCAGAATGGACTCATCTGTCCAAACGACGCGGCCATCATGCCGAGTCGGGAGGCGCCGTAATAGGTGCCGGCGACCGCGGCTATCTGCGCGGCCAAAGGAAGATATGCCCGAATTCGGTCGTGCTCTGTCCAGCTCATACCAGACGGATGCGACCTGCTCTGTGGCCCTAGACGGGGGTTGCTCAAGGCTTGTAGAGGCTTGCCTCGATACTCGCACCCGCGGAGTCCAGCGTGAACCCTCACCCCCAAACTTGGGTACGACGACGGGAGCTGGGCAGTCACACCCTTACGAAGTGGCGACCCAGTGACCGGTCACCTACGCACGCCATCCCGTTCGGAAGGCTTGTGACCTTCTGCGGCGGCTGCCCCATTGCGCTACCGCGCGCCGGGCCGGCGTTCTTCGGCAACGTCGCACAGGAGGTCATCCGGGACGGGCCAGCCGGCGGCCTCCAGCACTGTCGCGTACTGGACTCGGCTGACGATCTCCTTGATCAGCGCTATCGACACAGCCTCCCGCAGATCGGTGCTGTCCGGGTTCGTCACGAGCCTGGCGGTGGCTGTGCGGAGCTCGGCGGCTGCACGTTCCCGCGCCCGCATCGCCTCGTGGAGCTCCCGGACACGGGGATCGTCGTCAGCTGGGTCCTCATCCATCGTCCAGGCTCCACGTCTCCGCTGCCGCGACACTTCCCAGCCGTTGCGTTCTGCGGTGTCCTCGCTTGGCGCCGGGCCACCTCTCTGCTGGTGCGTTCCACGTGCCGGCCCCGGGGTTGAGTCCGGCCGTCGAGGGGTCTCTACCGGCGGTATGGGAAATCTGCGGTGAGACGAGACGGCCGGGACCCAACACCTCAAGCATACAAGTACGCCCGGCCTGGCTCGGGCTCATGGGCTTGGGAAGGCACTGGTCTTCCGTGCACGATGTCGGATTCGTTGCCCTCGTAGAACTGGTCGGATCTGGCTGTTGTCGTCGGGGACAAAGGACACGTCCGGGCGTCTCCTGCGACCCTCTCGCCTCCTAAGTCTAAGGCGGTCGCAGGAGACTCACCCACGGAATGGCCCGCGGTGTAGACCCAGTTAGCCCCGTCGCGGGCCGCGGGCAGGTGGCCCGGCATGCCTGCCCGGGTAGCAATGGCGCCGGGCCACCCCTCAGCCAGAAGCTGATCGCGCTCAGCCGCCGGGCCACGCCGGCGTCGTGGCTTCTCCCTCACGAACGCCGCATCATTGTCGATGATCTGCATGCGGGCGTGACCGCCCAGCCCGGGTCCTTGCGTGGCCAGTCTGATGACCCGTCGTCCGGTGCCTGTCTGCTGAACGACATAATCTTTACGGCGGATCCTTCACCAGGTCGTGGGTGAGTGGATCATCAGCGAGTACCGCGAGCGCGAGCTGGGCGATGGGTTGATCGCGGCAGTAGGCGTATGCCTTCAGCCGGATCAGAGCGTCGTCGACGCTGATGCCACGTTTTGCCGCCAGCCAGCCGGCGGCCTGGTAGATCTCGGCGCGTCCACCAAGCCCGGTGTCAACGATCCAGTGCTGCGGTTGGTCGCCGGACCTGTCGTGTTGCACGAGCAACTCGGCGGCGGCCTGGGCATAGGTCATGGCCTCGACAAGCTCTACGGGGCTCAGCGGTGCGGGCCTGGTGCGGTACAGCTGTAGGGCGCCGATCGTGATGTCCTCCGCCACGAGCGGCAAGGCGAACAATGCCCGGATGCCGAGCTCGGCCGCAGCCGGCGCGAACAGCGGCCACCGGTGGGCAGACCGCTCGCAGGTCACGTCCGGGACCAGCACCGTCGCCCCGCCCTGCACATCGAAGGTCGGGCCTTGTCCCATCGTGAACTGCAGATCGGCGATCTGGCGGCTGAGCCGGCCGGCCACGCCCACGACAAAGGACCGGGAATGATCATGCTGTAGCACCAGCGCGGCACCATCGGTCCGTACCGCCTGCGCGCAGCTCACGCAGGCATGAGCCGGTAAGGCCGATCCGCCGTACCGGTCAGCGTAGGCCGCAAGCGCGGCACATATCCGGGCATAGATACCGGATACGACGCCCGCGTCGTCACACTCGTCGGCAAAATCCACTGCACCATCTCCGCCAAGAATCACCTTGAGAATAGGCACCCACCACCCGGCGCAGACAACGGCACAGACCGAGGTCCCCGGCGAACTCGTCGTACGCCATCTCGATCAGGCGATCAGGAGGCAACGAGCCCTGACCCGGCTGGGACCCCGGATCAGACGTACCGGCGCTCGAGCGACTCGTCTGGCTGGGGATGCGGGTGGTGGTTGCGGGATCCGGTGTATGACATCGAGCGTGCGGTGTCCGGCTCGTCCCTGGAAGGAGCTGGTTGTTCAGGCTGTCCCGCCACAGCCCTGCCGCCGCACCGGTGAGCATGGCCTGCCAGCCCTCCGCGGTCGCGAGCTCTTGGGCCTTGTCGGCGATTTCGGCCACCAGCTCGGAGACCTTCTCGGCATGCTCAGCCCGCACCTTCGCCGATACCTTGGTCTTGGCCTTTCTGGTTTTCGTAGTGGTGCTCGCCACGGTCCGCCCCCTCTCCGTTCCCTGCCGACCGGTGGTCTTGCCCTGGCTGGCCGACCCTTTTCCTTGCCCTCCCGGCACTGGAGAGTCAGCGGGCGTATAAGTGACCAGAGGGCCAGATGGAGCGCCCGCAGCGAGCTTGCGAGCGAGGGCGAACGATCTTGCCCGGCGGGGAGCGCGCCCGCAGACTTGGAGGGCCGGGATGGCAAGGACCCGGGTGTTTGCGGCACTGCGCGCCGAAGGTGCCCCGCTTCCGCCTTTCTGGCTGGTCGATATCGCCGGGCGAGGGTTGGCTGGTCCTCCGGGTGTGCAGGTTCCCCGGAGGACCATTCCCTGCCTGTCGCTTGGCGTCACTGCACGTCGTGTTCGTCCTGTTCGGACGTACTGGTTTCCCTGACGTCGATGTGGTCGTCGCCGGTCTGTTCGCCGTGCGTCCGGTGTGGGGTGATGTTCTTCTGTGCGGTGACGGTGTGGAAGCGGGGGCTGTAGCCGATCGCGTCGTCGGTGACCTTCTGGCTTGTGCGTTTCTCGCCGGTGTCTCGGTCGGGGTAGACGTCGGTGTGCATCCGTCCCACGATCACCAGCCGGTCGCCGTGGTGGCGTGGCGGCGAGGTTTTCGGCGAGCCGGTCCCAGGCAGTGACCCGGATCCGGGTGGGTTCACCGGACTGGAAGTCGCCGTTGACCCGCGGGCCGCTGTTGGCGAGGACGACGTCTGCCACGGGCGTGCCTGCTGGGGTGTGGCGGAGCTGGATATCCGAGGCAACATTTCCCTCGCCCGACGACGATCATTTGCGGGTTCAGCACGGTGCTGTCCTTCTTGTGGGGTTGGGTCCCGGCGGTGCCGAGTGGGCCGATCTGTGCCTGCCCGAGTAGGGATCCGCCCGTCGCCGGCTGCGGAGGCTCGAGGTCAAAAGGGGTCAAGCGGCGAAGATGTTGTGCGAGCGCAGCGGCCCACAGGGCGCAGAAGATCTCTCGCGCGGCCTTGACCTCGAGAGCGCCGGCGACAGGCTCCGGGGACCCGACCTACCGACGAACACGGCGCCGGCCACGGCCGGCACCATGACGTGGCTCTTCGTTCGAACGTTGCTCGGGTTGTCGGTGGGTGGCGGGACACTGCCCGAAGTGGGCCGCTGGTGGATCCAACAGTTGCGCCGGGGCCCGGTAGGAGGGAGGCGGCGATGGGACTCAGCGAGCTGTACAAGCGGATCCCGGGCACGCCGGAACCGACGCGTCAGCAGTGTCATGGGGCGTGGGCGGCGGTGTCGACGCTGCGGCAGGAGTCTGACCATCCGCTGGTCGTCGGCGCCTATACCGCCGCGGAGTGGACGCTGCAGTTGACCGATGTCCGACCGATTGCCCGGGACCGGCTCACCAACGACGATGTGGTCCGGATCGCTGCAGGTGATGATCCGGCGATTGTGCATCCGGCAGATCCCGGCACGGTTGGCCAGGAAATCCTGGCCGCTATCGATGTCCTCGAGCACCGCCACCCTGGGGATGAGAGCGTGGCGCTCGGCGTCTACGTGTGGTTGACGTGGTGGGCAGGGCAGCGGGATCTGCCGGAGCAGCTCATCCCCGCCTCGGACGCCTTCGAACACCTCCGCGCCGGATAGGCGGCCCGCCCGGACGTCCGGTTCCCGCGGCATCGGCGGGAGCCGGTGCTTGGTGTCGCTGTCGTTGCCCATCAGTCGACTGGTGCGGGCTGCAGGGTCGGGGTCGGCGCGCGGTCGTGCAGCCGCTGCTGGTTGGCGGTGTCTTCGACGGCTTGGTCGGTGGCGTGCCAGCGGGCAAGGTCGGCGGTGCGGGTCTCGTCGCTGGCCCGGCGCTGGTCGAGCTGTCGGCGTTGTTCGAGCTCGACCAGGGCGCGTTGGGCGCGGGTCACGACGTCGGCGGTTTCGCCGGCGGTAGGGACCCGGGTCCAGTCCTCAACCCCCAGATCGTCTGCGTTCGTGTCTGCGGCTTCGCCCCGGGTGGAGGGTTCATGGTTGGTGCGGATGTCGGCAGGTGCCGGTTCGGCGCTGGCTGCGGTCCGGTCGGTGAAGAGTTCGGTGTCGGCCTGGCGGGCTGCGGCGATGTCGGTGAGTTCGTGCTCGTCTGACACGTGCCGGTAGGGGTCTTCTGCACGCCTGGCTTCGGTGTCGGCGTGGAGCCATTCCTCTGCGGTGGTGGCGTCGTCGAGCTGGTCGACGTCGGTTTCGCGGCGGGCGAGTTCGTCGCGTGCTCGTTCGGCGGCGGCGCGGGTTTCGGCGGTGTGGGCGTACCAGACCGCCCGGGTCTCATCCGCTCGGGTGAGCTGGTCTCGCTGGGTGGCGAGGGCGTCGGCCAGGGCTGCGGTTTGGTCCGCTTCGGCGGTGAGCCGGGCGTGTTCGGCCGGGTCGGTGGCGGTGTCGGCTTCGGCGCGTCGGAGTTGGGCGCTGTGGCGGTGGCGGGCTTCGGCTTGGATGGTGCCGGCGAGTTCTTGGGCGACGTAGCCGGGCTGCCAGGTCTTTTCGCGTTCGTGGGCGCGGACCCGGACTCGGAGTTGTCCGTCGCTCATTTCGATTTCTGCTCGGCCGGCTTCGGGCCGTCCGAGTGCCCGCCAGGCGGCGCGCCAGGAGGCGTACGCCTCGGCCTGGCCGGGTTTCGGCGGACCAGGCAGAACAACCATGTGGTCGTCGTGTCCGACGAGTTCCCGGTGCGCGGCAACGGTTCCGACCCGCTGCATCCACTGCTCACGCAGGGCGGCAGCGTCGCCTGCGGTGTCGTCGGGGGCGGGTCCGAACGCCTCGACTGCCCAGGCTGGTGCCTGCTCGAGTGCTGCGGCGCCGAGGTCTTCTCGTCGTTGGTCCGCGGCGAGGGCGAGGTCGGTGAGGTGGCGGTGCCAGGCGGGGTCGTCGACGGCCGGGATCCAGTCGGCGTAGCCGTCCCCTAATGGTTCCAGATTGACTCGTTCGCTGATGCGGTGGTGCAGGACGCTGGCGAGGCTGCGGGCGTCGTCCATCTGGGCCAGGCTCACCGCATCGGCGAGGACCTGGTGGGGGTTCTGTCCGGCGATCTCGGCTTGGCGCAGGATCCGGGTGAGGTTGGGCATCGCCTCGTCTGCGGCGATCGCGTGGCGCTGCTGCTCGGTCAGCTCGCCGGCGGCCACGAGCCGGTCCAACGTGGTGGCGGTCCGGCCGGCGACCGCGAGGTCGGCGACGTCGGCGAACCGTTCACCGGGGGTTTGGATCGATTCCGTCTCGGCGTGGCTGGTGTCGGCTTCGGCGAGCGCGGCCAGGTCGTCAGTTGTTCGTTCGTGGGCGGCGCCGAGGACGGCGAGTGCGTTGCGGTGCTGCACCTGGTTGGTCACCCCGGGCGGCGAGTCGTCGGGGATTGCCTTCGTTGTGACGTAGGCGGTGTTGGCGTGCCGGCCGCGGGTGAGCGCGACGTACTGGGCGGCCGCACCGGTCCGGCTGGTGGCGACGGTGTGGCTGGTGTCGACCGTCAACCCTTGGGCGGAGTGGACGGTGGTGGCGTAGCCCAACGCCACATGGTCGGCCACATACGCCGCGGGCAAGGTGATCCGCACTCCGAGTTGGTCTCCCTCGGCAGAACGGCCGAGGAGAGGGGCGACGAGGAGGCTCCCGTCGGCATGGGTTTCGATCACCCGGGACAGCTCGCGGTTGATCGGGCCGCGCCGGTTTCCTTGGTAGCCGGCCAGCTGCCACCCGTTGAGCCGGGCCTGCACCAGGTCACCGACACCAGCCACGGTCCCTTGCAGACCAAGCGGCACACCATGTTCATGGACTTGTCCGAGGCGGACGAGTTCGGCACGGACCTGTGCGGAGATGCCAGCAGCCTGTTCGTTGGTGTCACAGATCAACAGGCTGTGCCGGCCGACGAGGGTGTCCCCGATGTAGGCGCGGGTTGCGGCGGCCTCGGCCTGCTCAATGGCACCTGCATCGATGATCCGGCCGTGGCGCCGGTAGTCGGCCAGCGCGGTTTCGTCGCCTTCACGTAAACGGAGCGACGCCTCGGCTTCCCATGCGTTGGTGAACCTGCGGACCTCGGCGAGTTCGTGGCGGATGCCGATGTCGGCGACCAGGCCCATGCCGCCGCCGGCGCCGACCGCGGCGAGCTGGCGGTGGTCACCGACCAGCAGCAGCTTCGCCCCCGCCGCCTCCACGTACTCGCGGATCGCGGTCAGATCGGGTGTGTTGGCCATCGCCGATTCATCGACGACCACCAGGTCGCCGGCGTTCAGCCGCCAGGCACGGTCATCGGCGACCGCCTGGCCGTTGGCGAGGCGTTGTTGGGTGGCCAGCCAGCGGCTGATGTTGCGGGCGGACAGCCCTTCCCCGGCGAGGACGTCGGTGGCGATCTGACTCGCCGCGAGCCCGACCACCAGCCGCCGCCGGTCATCCCATAGGTTCGGGTCCTGCCAGGCCCGTGCCAGCGCCCCGATCACAAACGACTTCCCCGTCCCTGCCGGGCCGACGAGCGCCTCGATCCGGGCACCGGAGGTCAGCACACCCGCTACGGCGGCAGCCTGATCTGCGCCGAGTTCGATCCCGGACTCGGCCAGTCCGGTCACGAACGCCTCTGCCGACCCGGGGGCGAGCGCGGGCGCGCCACGTTCGATCGCGGTCGTCCGGAGAACACGTTCGCTGCGGACGTGTTCGGTGGTGGCGTACTTCGGGCCGGCCGGCTTGTCGTAGACCGAGCGGCCGTCAGCCAGGCACAGCTCGTCGGGCACCGACGCCGCCCCGGGCGCGTCCGCGGTCAGTTGGACGCTGTGTGCGATGGCTTCGTCGACGAGGCCTTCCACCAAGGTGGTGATCTGGGCGGCGTCGAGCCCGCCGAGATAGTCCGGCAGGGCGGTGTTGATCGCCCGCACGAGATCGGCTCGGGTCCAGGCGGCCTTGGATGCTTGGACATCCGCCAGTGCTGTCTGGATCACCGCGACCGGTGAGAACCGACCGGCTTTTGGATGGCCACCGGCGGCGCCGGCGAGGACGGTGTGGGCGACCTCGCCCAGCCCGCCTGCGATCTCGCCGCGCAGTTCGCGGTCCCACCGATCCAGCCGCTGCGCTTCGGTCTCCCCCTCGCGGCTCTTGGCCTTCCGGGTAGCGAATGTCGCCCGACGTTGCAGCCTGTCCAACTCCAGCGAGTTCGGCTCGCGACCGAACCGAGCTTCGAACGCCGCGGCTAGTTCCCGGGTCTTCGCGGTGATCGCCCGGCGTCGGGAGGAGAACAGACCGAGGACTCCCTGGCGGATACCGACGACCTCGCGCGCTTTGCCGTCCGGGCGGGTGGCGAACCGGACACCAAGAGAGCGGGTCAGGTGTTCTTCCATCGTCCGCTCACCGACCGCGGCGGCGGCGCCGCGGTGGGCGTAGAGGGCGTTGCCGTCCAATGTCCGCCACACCCCGTCCGAGCATTGGACGCGGTTGAAGATCGCGTTGTGGATGTGCAGCTGCGGGTCGTGGTTGCGGTTGTCGTGTTGGAAGAACGACGCCACTGTCCAGTCGGGGGCGTCGATGTAACGTCCCGCTTGTCCGCCGTGATGTCCGACCCGCGAGTAGCCGGCGCGGGCGGACAAGTACCCGAGTGCGGCGTTGTTGCCGGCCCAGATGGCGGCCTCGACCGCTTTCCGGTGTGTCCCCCACGCCTCCGCGGCGGCGTCGTCGCCGGCGCCGCGGGCGGACACCTCTTGGGCTTCGAACGCGGTGTGCAGCACCGTGACCGACTTCTGCACGCTGAACGTGGCGTCATGGAACGCCACGTTGGACCGCGCCCGCTTGCCTGCCTCGAGCCGTAGTTCCTCCCGCCGTTCAGGTGGCGCGTCTGGCTCGAATTCCAACGCCTTCGCATAAATCTCCTCCGCGGTGGCGTAGCGACGACCGGCGTGGCCAAGCCGTGCTGCGTCGCCCCACTCTGCTCGGTTGCGGAACGCCGGGTCACGCGGGTCGATGAACTGCTCATACAACGCGGTCATGTCGTCGTTATCGACCAACCCAGTCAGCCCGAGAGCTTCGGCGCCCTTGCCGTACCAGCGGCCCGGCGGCTCGCCGGCTGCGGCCGCGCCGGTGTAGTAATTCTCCCGCCCCGCCGCCACAGCGCCGGTCAGGTAGTCGGCGGAATGGCCTGAGGAAATGCTCAACACGACAAGCCTCCAACGGGTTGAGGATTCCGGGCCGCGCAGCGGCCCGGACCTCCTTCGGATCGTGATGCATGGGTGTGTATCGCTGTTTGGTTGCTCAGGTAGTGCTGTCGAGGTTCGGAAGGAGAGGGTTGTTCTGGTGTCGGATCAGAAGAGGGATAGGAAAGCTGCATCGGGATTTCTGGAAGGGGTTTCAGGGTTCTGATCTGGAGGTCGGTTGCCTTCGTGTTTGCAGTTTCGGGTTGGCCTGCCGTGCGTGCCGGGTCTGCTTAGGCGCCTGGTTCAGGGCATCGAGGGTGCAGATGTGTTCGGTGTAGGCGTCCGGCCGGCAGGCCGGGCAGGGCCCCAACCCCGGCAGATCGCCGAAGTCCAGGCAGACGCCGCACGCGCATCCAGCCACGCCGCCGTGGACGGTGCTCACGTCACACCGCCGGCGGGCCGGGCCATCAGCTCGGCGGTTGAG
>JBOHED010000422.1:0-3462 GCA_050700915.1 Actinopolymorphaceae bacterium
CGGTGGGCGAAAACCATAGACGAGACGCGGCGCGCGCGGCACACTGCTTCCGAGCATCGAGCACAACCGTGTACGCCGTCGCCGGGAGGTGCGTCCGCTGTGCTGACCTCGCGCATCCACCTGCAACGCCTCACGCTGGTTGCGGTCTCCGCGGCGGCGCTGTTGGCGAGCATGGCCACCATGGCCGCCGTTCCGACCCGGGCCGCACCGGTCGCTTCGTCCGACCAGCCGACCGCCGCCGACGCGCGGACCAGCGGCGAGTCGACCTCCGGCTCGTGTCCCACGCCCGATCCGGCGACACCGAAGCGGCAGTTCCGCGCCATGTGGATCGCGAGTGTGGCCAACGTCGACTGGCCGTCCCGGCAGGGGTTGTCCATTGCCGAGCAGCAGGCCGAGTACCTCCGCCTGCTCGACGAGGCGGAGGCCCGCCGGCTCAACGGCGTCGTCGTACAGATCCGGCCGACCGCGGACGCCTTCTGGCCCTCGCCGTACGAACCGTGGTCGGAGTGGCTGACCGGAACTCCGGGACAGGACCCGGGCTACGACCCGCTGGCGTTCCTCGTCCGCGAGGCACATGCGCGCAACCTGGAGTTCCACGCCTGGTTCAATCCGTACCGGGTCAGAATGCAGACCGACCCGGAACACCTCGCACCTGACCACCCGGCCCGGCAGCATCCGGACTGGATCGTGCCCTACGGCGGAAAGCTCTACTACAACCCGGGCATCCCGCAGGTGCGGCGCTTCGTCGAGGACGCCATCCTGCATGCGGTGAAGAACTACGACATCGACGCGGTGCACTTCGACGACTACTTCTATCCGTACCCTGTCGGGACCGAGCAGTTCGAGGACGAGGCGACCTACCAGGAGTACGGCGCCGGCTTCCCCGACAAGGCCGACTGGCGCCGCCACAACATCGACCTGCTCGTCAAGGAACTCTCCGCACGCCTCACGAACGCCAAGCCCTGGGTGAAGTTCGGGATCAGCCCGTTCGCGGTGTGGCGCAACATCGCCACCGACCCGGAGGGGTCCGACACGCAGGCCGGCGTCGAGACCTACGACGACCTGTACGCCGACACCCGGCGATGGGTACGCGAGGAATGGATCGACTACATCGTCCCCCAAGTCTACTGGAACATCGGCTTCGCTCCCGCCGACTACGCGAAACTCGTGCCGTGGTGGTCGGCGGAGGTCGACGGGCGGGACGTCCAACTCGTCGTCGGCCAGGCGACCTACAAAGCGGGCACGTCCACACAGGACCCCGCCTGGTCGGATCCTGCGGAGATGACGCGGCACCTCACGTTCAACCGCGACCATCCGCAGGTGTCGGGGGACATCTACTTCAGCGCCAAGGACGTCATCGCCGACCGGCTCGACAACATGAGCATCCTGGTCGCCGACCACTACACGCGGCCGGCGTTGGTGCCGGTGATGTCGCACCTCGGTGGCCGGGCACCTGACCGCCCGTCACTCGGGAACGCCGAGCACACCGACGAGGGCGTACGCCTGAACTGGACGGACACCTCGTCGGGGGACCGCCGGGCCACGTCGTACGCCGTCTACCGGTTCGACGGGGACGACGTCGACCCGTGTGGTTTCGACGACGCGGGCAACCTGCTCACGACGGTCCGCGCGCGTCCCGGGGCGAAGCAGGGCTTCGTCGACACCACCGCCGATCCGGGACAGGTCTACACGTACGCGGTGACCGGGCTCGACCGGCTGTACCACGAGAGCGTCCCGAGCAAGGGCCGGACCGCCCGACCCTGAGTCCCCGCTGAAAGGAGCGCGTTCGTGCCGCTCTTGCTCGTTGACCTCGACAACACACTCCTCGACCGGGACGCAGCATTCCGGCAGGCCGTGACGGAATTCGTGACCGCACACGCCCTTCCGTTGGACGACGTCGCCTGGGTCGTGGAGTTCGACGCGAGCGGCCACCGGCCGCGGGCGGCTGTGGCCGCTGCCCTGCTCGACCGTTATCCGGACCTCGATCCACACGTCGTACGGGATCTGCTCGACAACAACGCGGCCAACCTCGTCACGCTGGCGGAGACCACCCGCACCGCACTGCGTCGTGCCAATGCCCTGGGCTGGACTCCGGTCATCGTCACCAACGGCCGGGTGCACCAGCAGGAGACGAAGATCAAGGTCACCGGGCTCGATCGCGAGGTCGCGGGCTGGGTCGTCTCAGAGGGCGTGGGCATCGCCAAGCCTGCCGAGGCGATCTTCGCCCGCGCCGCGGCGGCGGTCGGTGCCCGCCTAGCCGATGGCGGCTGGGTCGTCGGTGACTCCCCAACGGCGGACATCGGCGGAGCCGACGGGATCGGATATCCCAGCGTGTGGTTGGCGCTCGGCAGGACCTGGCCGGCCGAGCTTGCGTATCGTCCGACTCGGGTGGCCGACGACGTCTCCACCGCCATCCACGTCGTACTGGAGACCGATTGAGGATCAGCGGCTCCGGATCAGAGGATGACTTCGCCTCGACCGACGCGTTCGCGAAGCTGCTGCAGGGCCTCCTCGAGGATCTGTCGCGCTTCTTCGTCGGTACGGCGTTCCTTGACGTAGGCGAGGTGCGTCTTGTACGGCTCATTTCGCGGGGCCGGAGGAGGGTTGCCCGAGTCAAGACTGGCGGGGAGCCCGCAGCGCGGACAGTCCCACGAGTCGGGCACCGCCGCGTCGAGCGCGAAGCTCGGACGCGTCTCGTGCCCGTTGGCGCACCAGTACGTCACTCGCTGGCGGGGCGCGGTGTCACCACGCTCGGCCTCTCCCATCGGACCGGCACCGACCCGGCTGCCCCGGATGGCACTGCCACTTGCCACTGACGATCTCCCTCGTGACGGTCTGCGGACGAACAATGGCTCTGGAACGAGCCTGGACATCGGCGATCAGTAGGGACCAGGTGGCCGCGGTCGTCGCGGCGCTGTCCAGCCAGGTGGGGAGTGTGCCCGCACGCTCAGCCGAACTTGAGCAGCAATCCGAGTCCCACAATGCAGGCGAACCAGATGATGCCCGTGCCAACCGTGATGCGGTCGAGGTTGCGTTCAGCGATGGACGAGCCGCCGAGGCTCGACGTCACACCACCGCCGAACAAGTCAGACAGGCCGCCGCCCCGCCCTTTGTGGAGCAGGACCAGCAGCACGAGCACGAGGCTCGTGAGGATCAGCAGGATCGAGAGCGTGGTAACCACGTTCCGGTGAACCCCTTTGTCCGATAATGCCAATGACCGGCTATGGATAACCCAAGAGCCCTAAGAGTACGACACACAGCGTAAGCCGTAGCCCCCCGGCACTGTAGCCTCGGCGCCATGGCGATCTTCGTACTGCAGCTCGGGTTCAAGAACAACGACCGTCGGCTCGAGGTGCGGCCTGCGCACCGCGAGTATCTCGCTTCGCTGCGTGAGGAGGGGAAGCTCGTGTCCGCGGGGCCTTGGGCCGACGACACCGGCGCGATGCTGCTCTACGACGTCAC
>JBOHED010000423.1:0-3384 GCA_050700915.1 Actinopolymorphaceae bacterium
TCCGCCAGACGTATCGCCCGGTCCCGGGCGCTCGTGTGCCGTGCGGCTTCGCACATTCGTACGTTCTGACGACACCTGGTCACCAGACGCAGACGGCTGGTTCACAGCCGCGGTACAGGACACAGGATGACCTGTACGGCTGCCAGTCTGGAGCCTCCCGAGGATTCCCGGGAACTCGAGGAAGAGCCGAGGAGCTGACCAGATGCTGAAGATCGGTGTGATCTGCCTGAATGCGGCCGATTGGCGGCGCGCGGCGAAGTTCTGGACCGAGGCGCTCGGCTACACACCGCATCCCCAGGCCGCCGACATCCTCGTTCCACCCGGCGGTGTCGGCCCGCAGCTGGCCGTGTACCAGCGGGACCGTACGCATCTGGACCTCTACACCGCGAGCCGGGACGAGCAGCAGGCCGAGGTCGAGCGGCTGATATCGCTCGGAGCCGAGCGGGTGCCCGACTGGCCGTACCCGGACGGCGCCTCTTTCGTCGTACTCCGCGACACCGAGGGCAATCTCTTCTGCGTGATCGACCACGGATAGCCCCGCGGGTCGGAAACACGTCGCAGCCGCTGGCGGCCGGCTTGTACGGTGACGCGGTGGACGTGTTGGGGATCGAGGTCGAGCCCGCACTGGTTCGTCGCTGGGCCGGCTGGTTGGCGCCGGCATGTCAGCCGTTCTTCCTGACCTCCGACGAGATAGCAAACCTCCGGCTCGCACCTGGCTGCCTCGCGGACCACGTGCGGTGGGTGGACCGACCCGGCCCACGATATGAATTGCCTGCAGGGCTTCACGACACCTACTGGGAGTGGAACCTTCCCGATGGCCTGGATGTCGTCTGGCTCGACGAGCAGGTGTTTCAGGCGTTGCCGCGCGACGTGCGTGCCGAACTCGTCCGTGCGCAGGTGAAACACGGGCGGGGAGCCGTGCCGACCACCAGCGGTTGGACGGACCTCCTCGATGCTCAGGTGCTGCGCGAGCAGGCCGACGGGCAACACTTCGTCTGGTGGCCGACCCTGGTGGAGCCTCGCACCGATGCCGTGCTGAAGCGCGTTGTCAGCGACGACCAGCTCCCCTGCCAGCGCACGTCGGTGCCGGATGACATCTGGCGTACGGCCACATCCGTACTCCCCCACGCCAGGGCCCTCGCCGGCACCTTCGCGAACGGAGGCGCCGGGAACTGCTTCGGCACCGTCATGGGGGCATCGGGGGTCCAGGACGCCGCCGCGACCTGGATGCCGGGGGAGCCCTTCGAAGCCTGGCTCGCCGCCAACTGCGCCGCGGGAGGGGGTGACGACGTGCCGGGAACCGTGCTGGTATGGCGCAACGCCGACGGAGCCTGCACCCACGCAGCGGTCACTCTCGGCGGCGGCTGGGCGCTGCACAAGCCAGGGCAGGACTGGATCTGCCCTCGCCAGGTGGTCACGGTGGGCGACCTCATCCGCCTCGCGCCACCGGGAGTCACCCTCCACCGCAACTCCCTGCAGACCGCCGGCACGCAGCCGGCATAGCAGCTGCGCACCCTCCGACCGCTAGCGCTACCACTATCGCTCCACGTGGAGATGGAGCAGGATGACGGCACCTCGGAGGTCATGGAAGGGAGTAGGAATGGGCTACATTCCAAACGGTCGTGGCGCACTGGCACCGGGCTTGGCAATGCCAGATGCCGCAGTCGCGATCGAGTTCTACAAGGCGGCCTTCGGCGCAACCGAGGTGTCCCGTCACGCCGACGAGAGCGGATCGGTTGCCTACGCCGAACTGGACATCGACGGCTCGCGACTGAACCTCGGGTCGGACAGCAAGACCAGCACGGCACCGGACGATCACCCGAACGTATGCCTGTCTCTGTACGTTCCTGATGTCGATGCGACGGTCGAGCACGCTCTGGCCGCTGGGGCGACGCTCAAGTCCAAGGCCGGCGACCGGGACTACGGCGTGCGGGAAGCCGGCCTCTTCGACCCGTTCGGCGTTCTCTGGTGGGTGTCCACTCCTCTCGCCGACTGAGGGGGCCGCCCGGCGCACGGCAACGATCACGAGGTGGGCGTCGGCGCCTCTTCGTCGATGAGCCCTTCGGACCTCAGCGCGTCCCACAGCGCGGCGGGGATCTCTCGCCGGAAGTGCGCCAGGTTGGCTTCGACCTCTGCACCAGTGCGCGCGCCGGGAATGACTGCGGCCACCGCCGGGTGCCCGAGCGGGAACTGCAGCGCGGCCGCCGCAAGCGGTACGTCGAAGGAGCCGCAGACCTCCTGCAGCCGCCCCGCACGTCGCAGCTGCTCCTCGGTCGACTCGTTGTACATGTAGCGCGCGCCTGGTGCCGGACCGGTCGCCAGCAGCCCCGATCCGTACACCGCTCCGATGATCACGCCCACGCCACGCTCGACGCAGCGCGCCAGTTCCTCACGCAGCGACCCCTGCTCCATCAGCGTGTACGGACCCGCCACCAGGAAGAAGTCTGGGTCGAACCGGTCCAGCCACCGCGTCATCAGTCCGATCTCGTTGATCCCGAACCCGATCGCCTTGACCACACCTTCGGCACGAAGCTTCAGCAGCGTCTCCCAACCCGAGGTCAGCAGCTGATCGGTGTGGGCGTCCATCCGTGCCTGCGGCGACAGGAAGCCACGGTCCAGGTCGTGGACGATCGCCAGGTCGATCTCGGTCAGACCCAGGCGTTGCAGGGAGTCCTCGAAGGAGCGCAGGATACCGTCCCGCGTGTAGTCGAAGAGCACCTTGAAGTCGCGCGGACCTCCCCGCGGGTCGCCGGGATCGCGCTGCCGGTCCGGCGCCGCCGACAGCACCCGGCCCACCTTCGTCGACAAGATGTACGGCTCGCCCGCTCGCGAGCGCAGGAACCGACCGACCCGATGCTCGCTCATCCCCCGGCCGTACCACGGCGCGGTGTCGTAGTAGCGCACCCCGCCCTGCCAGGCGGCTTCCCCGGCCTCGAAGGCAGCGTCGTCGGCCACCTCAGGTCGGCCGAACGGCCCACCACCCAACCCGAGCTGGGTCACCTGTACGTCGGTCCGGCCGATCGAGCGAAGAGCTGTCGGTTCCATTCGTACTCCCTCGGGTGCGTGCGGTCAGTCCTGCTGCGCGTCGCCGCTTTCGCGACAGTACCTGTGGGTGGCTGGTAGCCGGAAGTCCTTGACTGGCGACCGCATTCGGCACCACGGCCGTTCCGAAATCGACGTCCTGCCAGGGATCGACCTGGCCGGATCCGGCCGGCGAAAAAGTCGTGCGGGCACGGACTAGACGTGCATAGCGTGCCCGCCATGGATCAATACGCGGCGCTGGATGCCTGGAAGAGTGTGGTCGGTGCGGCCCGAGTCGAGCCGATAGACAAGGTCCACAACCCGATCTGGAAGGTCACGGGCGAGGACGGCCGGGAGTGGGTG
>JBOHED010000424.1:0-4023 GCA_050700915.1 Actinopolymorphaceae bacterium
TCCGCGACCCGCGCCAACTCCGGGGACAGGCAGCAGGTTTCCTCGACGATGGTCCGCGCCTTCCCCAGATTGATCGTCCCCGCCGACAGCGCCGCAAGGGTGCCCGGGAGCCGTTCGGTCAACTCGTAGGCGAGTGTCAGTTCACGGTCGGCTGAGCGTGGTGACAGGCACAGCGCCGCACCCACCTCCGCGGACGCGAACTCGGTAAAGGTCGACAACAACCCAGGAACAGAATCGGGTTCACACGCAGGTGACCGCGCCACCATCGCCATCGACTCGTAGAACTGCGCGGACACCCACGACGACTGCCGCTCCCACGCCGCCATCACCAGCACCCGCACATGCCCATTCACCGCAGCCACATCGATCCGCGACAACACAGCGGCAAGCTCGGCACCCGGCGCGGCCGAAGCCAACGCCGAGAAGTCCACACCCCCGTGATCGAACATACCGACGATTCTACCAGAAGGCGATCAACCCGACAGACTCGAGACCGCCTTGTTTTGCACAACATTCCGGCACCAGAGGATCGTCATGACTACGGCACCGCGACCGTGGTGTGCGTGCCTTGCTGCGCTGGATCGACTACCCCGGGCACGCGGACCTGGTCGAAGCGATGCCGTTCGCCCATCCCCAGGGCCCGCCAACCGGCGATACCACCGCCAGCCATGGCGTCATCCCCGCGGCGTACGTGGTCGCGACCGCAGGTCGACGTCAAGCCGTCCCTCTCGCGGCGAGGCTCTTCCTCGACGGCGCCGGACCAGGCGCCCACCGAAGGGAGATCCTCCATGTCCGTCCACGTCGATGATGCCCGGTCAGGAAGACCGGTCGCCACGCCGAACAGACCTACCCGGCGATGGACCGCGCTCGCCCTACCGGTCGCCGCCACCTGGTCGCTCGCCTATCTCGGGTTGGGCATCGCCTGGATGTTCGGGGCTGGTGGCAACCCCGCCGATCCTGCGGTGGACGAGGTGCGTGAGCTGTCGTTGCTCGGGCTCTGGAGTCCGCAGGTCGGCGCCGGGATCCTCACCGGGCTCGCCGGTCTCGGAGTCGTGCTGGCCTGGGTGATGGCGTTCGTCCGTCCGGCCTCGCGGGGACCAGACGGCAGCTCGCTCGTCCCTTCAGGCCCACTGGCTACCACGGCGTTGGCGCGGGTACCGAGTGGCCTGGCGATCGGACTCGGCCTGATGCTGGCGGTCGTCCTGCCGGACTACCGGTTGCTCGCCACCGTCGCCTACACGCCGATCATGCTGGTCCTGACCATGGTCGGCGCCGCCCCGGAAGGGGTCGTCCTGTGGTACTGGCCAGTGGTCAACATGGCCGTCCTCAGCGTTGCCGGACTTGCTTGGTTCGTCGCGGCGATTGCCCACCATCGCGGGATCACCGGTGGGTGCGCCACGTGTGGTCGGAGTGGGACCGGCCGGGATGGTTCCTGGACGTCTTCGGAGGCCGCAGCGCGTTGGGGACGCTGGGCGGTCGGTGTCGCCGTCGCGATACCGGTGGGCTACGCGGCCACGAGGTACGCATGGGCGCTTGGCGTCCCGCTCGGTGTCAGCCAGCAGCTGCTCGACGACCTCGGTCCCGCCGTCTGGCTGGGCGCTGGGCTCGCGACCCTCGGCGTGGCCGGTGCCGTCCTCACGCTCGGCCTGGTCCAGCGCTGGGGTGAGGTCTTCCCGCGCTGGATGCTCGGCGTACGGGGTCGGCGGGTACCGGTGATGCTCGCGGTGGTGCCGGCCGGGATCGTGTCGGTCGTGGTCGCCTCGGCCGGCGTGATGTTCGTACGCTTCGGCGTCACCGGTCGGGTCGGGGCCATGTTCCCTGGCGAGGACGGCGACATCGCGGCGTGGCTGCCGGAGATGTTCTGGCCCGTGTGGGGAGTCGCACTGGCGGCGGCGTCCTACGCGTACTGGCTTCGCCGGCGCCGCGACTGTCAGCGGTGCGGGTCGGACTGACGCGGTTGTACGCACCGGGCAGAGCACCGGTCGCCATGGCCGGTGCCCTGCGGTGCGTCCCGGAGCTGTGTCGCTGTCGGCTCATCCCTGCTTGTGTCGCTCGACCGGCGGAAGGCGACGACCGGGAGCTGCCGGACGAGGCGTTCCCTGGCGGCCGGGCTCCCGTCGTATCGCCAACCCACCAGCCAGCTGAGGACGCGCCGGACCACCGGCATCAGCCACCGGTTACGTCGTTCGTACGCGGCGAGCGCGGCGGTGGCCTCCGCCTCGTCGAGAACGCGGTGAGCCGGTCGGAAGGTGCGACGCCCGACGGTCACCTCGGCGGCCGGTTGCCGGCGCAGGTTGCGGTACCAGTCGGTGGTGGTGCCGAGGCCCGCGATGACGAGCACCTCGTCGGGGGTGGCGCCGGCCCCGATGACTTCGAGCACGGTCTGGTAGCGCCGGCCGGACCGGCGGCCGACGTGGGTGAGGCGCAGGAATCGCCGACCCAGCAGCCAGCCGGCGTTCCAGTCGTACAGCCGGGCGGGAGCGCCCAGCAGGGTACGGACTAACCGGCTCGGGCGTCGCGGGGTCATGGTGGATCCTCCTTCGGTGGGCCAGAGGCAGGGCGGAGGCGCGCCGGGGTCGGACTCGGCTGCGGGCGGCTACGCGGACGGATCGGTGATGTCTTCTGCGGAGATCGTCGACAGAGTACGCAGCACACGCAGGAACGCGCGGCGGTCCGCGGCGGGGATGCGGGACAGCAACCGGTTCTCCTGGCGCTGGATGGCGGTCTGGGCGGAGGTGCGAACTCGGCGGCCCTTGGCCGTCAGGGAGACGAGACGCACCCGGCGGTCGTCGGGATCGGGCTCGCGGCTGATCAGGCGCCGGTCCTGCAGGTCGTCGAGGATGGGAATGATCCTGGTCTTGTCCGCGCCGACCGCCTGGGCCAGCGCGGCCTGCGTACGCACGGGTTCGTCTCCCAGTCCGACGAGGACGGCGTAGGCCCACATCGTCAGGTCGTGCGTACGCAGGATGGGGAGTTCGGCAGCGGCGAGGGCGCGGCCCAGCGGCGCCACCATGGCCGCGAGGTCGGGGCGAGTCGGACGCCGGCTCGGCGTGGACTTTCCGTGCATGCGACGAAGATATGCCTTGACAGATCATGTGCTGGCGTAGATCGTAAGCGCATGCCTACTAATGAAGACGTCGTGAGTGTCCCCGACCTCCGCCCGCAGCATCGACGGGTCGCCGAGGCGACCATCGCGGTCGTCGCGCAGGTCACGAGCGACGACCTGAACCGACCGAGTACGTGTGCCGACTGGACGGTGGGCGACCTGCTGGCGCACATGACCGTCCAGAACCACGGCTTCGCCGCAGCGGCGGAAGGGCGGGGCGCGGACCTGGCGACCTGGCACGTCGGCCCGCTCGGCGCCGATCCCGTGGCCGACCACACGGCAGCAACCGAGCACGTGATCGCAGCCTTCGCGGCAGACGGCGTGCTGGAGCGGCCGTTCGTCCTGGCGGAGCTCACCGACCAGCCGATTCCCGCTGCCCAGGCGATCAGCTTCCACTTCGTCGACTGCGTGGTGCACGGCTGGGATGTCGCGCGCTCGCTGGGGCTGGACTGGGCGCTCGACGACGACCTGTTGCGGGCCGCCCTGCCCATCGCGGAGGCCGTGCCGGACGGCGACTTTCGCAGGCAACCTGGCGCGTCGTTCCGTCCCCGGCTGCCGTCCGGGCCGGGAGAGGACCCGCTCGAGGAGATCCTGCGGCTGCTCGGGCGTTCACCCACCTGGCCGGATGGATGTCAAGGTGGACCTACGGCTTCTCGTTGAGTGGGTGGGGTCAGGACGTCATGGGTTCACCCAGGCGTTCGGATCGGCGGCGTCCGGATCGGCGAGGAGATAGGCGGCCGCAGCGGGATGCTCGGACCCGTTGCCGGCCCCGTCGGTTCCAGGGCGGAAAACCAGGACCCGAACCCGCGCGCCCTCGTCGGGCGGGTACTCGGACGGATCGTCGAAGACGGTGACCCGCCCTCCTCCGGCAAGATCGCCGGGATGGTCGATGATCCAGCCCTCCAGGATCGCTCGCG
>JBOHED010000425.1:0-2858 GCA_050700915.1 Actinopolymorphaceae bacterium
GTCCAGCCCTCGGCAACCGCGTCGGCGCTTGGTGGGGCAGTGTCGGACCCACCGGTGCCGTCCCCGCGCCACGGGTCACGTCGCGGCGGGGACCACGGGCCGGCGGCGCCCCAAAGCCGCGCCACCGGATAGGACCATGCCGTCGCCTGTGGTGACTGGCCGGCCGCCACCTGGTCGAGAAGATGCCGCCAGAGCAGCAGGTGTCCCGGAACGTCCGTCGGATGAACGTCGAGTACGGCGTCCTGACCGCGCGTTTCCTGCGTACCGCTTGGATATTCGTCCCCCTGGCGGGCAGCGGCGCCGCACGTCGAGCAGCCGCGGTCGGCCGCGAGGGGTGGGAACACGACGGTACGCACGGGACCGGCAACACGTTCGAGGATGCCGGCCGCGTCCGCGCTGTCCGCGATCAGCCCGCCGATCAGCGGCGCCGCGTCACGGATCGGGTTGGCCCAGGTCACTGGCTCGCCGGGGGCCGCCCGCTCGGGGGGCACCGCGAGGAGCCACACGACGGCCGGGTTCACCCCCGACCCGACGGCCGTGATCGCCGCCTCCGGCGATTCGGCAAGCACGAGCCGAGCCTCGGCGAGACGCGTCAACTGCGGGTCATGCGCGGGCGCCAGTCCCCGCACCACTCCGCCGACCGAGGTGCCGGCTGCCCCGGATCTGGCACCGGTACCGGATGAGGCGCCGCCCGCCCGCTGCCCCACCCGCGCCTCGAACTCCCGTCCGACGCGCCCCGCCGCCGACCGCATCCGCCGCCCGGCCGCGTGGGCGCCGGCCCGAGCGGCCCGCCCGACAAGACGTACGGCGACGCCTGCCACGGACGGTTCGGTCGCCGCGGAGTGGACGGACTGGGCCGCTGAAGCGTCGGGAGCTCCCGATCTCTCCGGTACCGGTGGCGGCGACCAGACGATGTCGTGAACGGTCAGGCCGCACTCGGTGAAGGTCTCGTGAACACTGGTCCGCCAGCAGCACACACCTGCGTGCGGCGGCCAGTTGGGGTCGCGCAGGACAACTACAGTGCTGGTGCCGACCGGAGGTTCGGCCCCATCGTCAGGTGTCATGTGAGCCCGGTGGGTGCTGTAAGACGTGTCATCGACCACGAAACAGGCAGCATAGGGACGAACGAAGCTGATGCCGAGTACCGACCTGGAAAAGTCACGTGGCGAGCCCCTCCCCGATCCGCCGGCGATGACCGGTGAGAGCATCGAGAAGACCTCCGGGGGTGGCACCATCGAGCCGACCGGCGGGACCGACACGACACAGACCAACGGGGGACGGCGCCAGGTGGCCAGGTGGCGACGGATGATCGTCAGGGCCAAGCGTGCCGTCGCCCGGACCGTCCGCGTCCGGATGGTCGCGTGGGACACGATTGAGGTGGGCCTCCTCGGTGGTCTCAGGGCCTGCCGCTACCGCCTGACCGATCCCGCGGCTGAGCGCGTGGTGCACTGCGAGGTCCTGGTGGTCCATGTCCCCGATGCCGCGTGCCTGGAACGCCTGGCCGGCTCGGGTCTGCTCCACGGCCGCGTTCGCGAGGTCCGGCTGCGGGTCGCGACGATGCCGACCTGGCTGCGCGGCGGCCTGCGCCCGATTCGGGTCCCCCGCGACCTCCAGGTGTTCGCGTGGCGGACGGTCGGGAACGGGGTCTCCGTTCGGATCGGCTGGCAGAAGCGCCGCAGCGTCGGGTCGGCTCTGGCGGAGCTCACCGGGGCGGTTCTCCGGTCCCGACGCTGGGAACAGGCCGGCGGAGACCTGCCCACAGTCGACCGCACGACTTGGTTCGCCGGCGACTCGTCGGGGTTCCGGTTTCCCCTCGTCACGGCGCTTGCCAATCCGCACGCCCGGCGGCTGATCGGCAAGGCGACGGCGTACGCGCTCCGCCGCGACGGCGACCGGCTCGTCCTCGCCGCCGCGGACCACGACGCGGACAACCGCGCCGACAACCGCGCCGACAACCGCGCGGACAACGGCGCGCCGACCCTCGTCTTCACCCCGTCCGGATCGGTCGAGGCGACCCTGTTGGCCCGGCACTGGCAGAAGTACGCGGTCGCGTCGGTCAGCGACGACCTCCTTACCGACCTCGACCCGTTCACCCGCCACGTACTCGCCGGTCTCGCGGCCTGCGGGGTCGTCCTCACCGCCGACTCGAGCGAGACGAGGCGGCGCCTTGCGGCGGACGGGCTCACGGTCGTCGACCGGGCCGCGACCGTCGACGAACTGCCCGGCTACCAACTGAGCATCGCCGCCTCACGCGAGGCCGCGATCCTCGCCGACCCGGCGCTGCGCGGCCGCCTGCCACTACCCACGATCTCGGTCCTGGTGGCGAGCAAGCGCGCCGACGACGTGGTGCGCTGTCTCGCCGACCTCGCCCGCCAGACGTACTCCCGGTTCGAGGTCCTGCTCGGCACCCACGGATACTCGCTCGCTCCGGACACCCTCGCTGACCTGCGCGAACGCCTACCGGGCCCGCTTCGGACCGTCGACATCGACGCCCACCACACCCTGGGCGAGGCACTCGGCATCCTCACCCGACGGGCCGACGGAGAGTTCGTCGCGAAGGTGGACGACGACGACCGGTACGGGCCCGAGCACCTGACCGACCTGATCATCGCCGCCCGCACCTCGGGCGCGGATCTGGTGGCGAAGGCGGCGCGGTTCGTCCACCTCGCCGACTCCGGAGTGACGATCGACCGGACCTGGGCAGCGACCGAGGCGTACGACGTGATGCCCGCCGGCGGCACGTTCCTCACCTCGCGGGGTGTGCTGCAGGCGGCCGGCGGCTGGAGTACCGCACCTCGCCACGTCGACGCGGACCTGCTGACGCGGATCCGTTCGGCGGGCGGGGTCACTTACCGTAC
>JBOHED010000426.1:0-9190 GCA_050700915.1 Actinopolymorphaceae bacterium
GACCTGCGCCGGCACTCCGACCACGACGACTACTACGCGCGGAACCTCAGCGGTGACGGCACCCGGCTGGTCTACCACCGGGCGGGCGACCTCTACCTGCTCGACCCGGCCGACGACGAGCCGCGGCAGCTCCCGGTGCGGCTGGCGACCTCACGCACCCAGCGCAACCGGCAGTTCGTCGCCGCGGGGCAGTATCTCGACTCCGCCTCGCTCGGTCCGGACGGCAGCGACCTGGCGATCGCCGCGCGCGGCAAGGCGTTCTCGTTCGCGCACTGGGAGGGTGCGGTCCGCCAGCACGGCGAGCCCGACGGCGTGCGCTACCGGCTGCTGACCTGGCTCGGCGACCACAAACGGCTCGTCGCGGCGGCGAGCGACGACCGCGAGGAGGAACGCCTGGTCGTCCTCACCGCTGACGGCACCGTCCCGCCGCGGTGGCTCGACGAGACCGACGTCGGTCGGGTGGTCGAGCTCGCCGTCTCCCCGCACGCGGATCTCGTGGCGGTGGCCAACCATCGCAACGAACTCCTGCTCGTCGACCTCGCGTCTGGCGCGTCTGGCGCGGATGGCGGGCCGGGTGCGCGGAAGGTCGACGCGAGCCGGGCTGGCCGGATCAGCGACCTCGCGTGGGCGCCCGACGGGCGGTGGCTCGCTTATGCGAGGCCGGAGACACCGCAGACGCAGGCGATCACCCTGTGCCGGGTGGAGACCGGCGAGACCTGGCCGGTCACCCGGCCGGTGCTGCGGGATCGCTCACCGAGCTTCGACCCCGACGGCAAGTACCTCTACTTCCTGGGTCAGCGCGACTTCAACCCCGTCTACGACGCACTTCAGTTCGAGCTGGGCTTCCCGCTCGGGACCCGGCCCTATGTGGTGGCGTTGCGGCGCGACGTCGGGTCGCCGATCGTACCGGAGCCGCGTCCGGTGGTGAGCGAGGCCGCTGCCAAGCAGAAGCAGGCCGAGGAGGAACGCAAGGAGGACGAGGAGGTCGATGCCGAGCAGCCGAAGCCGGTCGAGATCGACGTCGACGACCTGCCCGACCGGGTGGTGGCGTTCCCCGTCCCCGAAGGGCAGTACCTCAAGATCACCGGCGTCCACGGCAAGGCACTCTTCTCCAGCATGCCGGTGCAGGGCAGCCAGGAGGCGACGTGGTACGACCTCGTGCCGGCGGCCAAGGCCGTGCTCGAGTCATACGACTTCGAGACCCAGAAGAAGGACCGCCTGGTCGAGGGCATCAGCGACTTCTGGCTCGATCGCGGTAGCCGGACCCTGCTCTACCAGGCCGGCGAACGGCTGCGGGTGCTGAAGGCCGGCGAAAAGCCCAGCGCCGACGAGGGGGACGAGGCCAGGCGTACCACCGGCTGGGTCGACCTCGGCCGGGTCAAGGTCTCGGTGCGTCCGGGTGCCGAGTGGCGGCAGATGTTCCGGGAGACGTGGCGGCTGCAGCGGGACCAGTTCTGGGTCGAGGACATGTCCGGCGTGCCGTGGGGCGAGCTCTATACGCGCTACCTGCCGCTCGTCGCTCGGGTCGCCACCCGGTCCGAGCTGTCGGACCTGATCTGGGAGCTGCAGGGGGAGCTCGGGACCTCACATGCGTACGAGCTGGGCGGTGCGTACCGGCCGGGACCGCACTACCAGCAGGGGTTCCTCGGCGTCGACTGGCTCTTCGACGCGGAGGCCGGGCGTTACCAGGTGGGCCGGATCGTCGGAGGTGACCGGTGGAATGCCGGGGCCACCTCGCCGCTGAACCGGCCAGGTGTGTCCGTCGCCACCGGCGACGCGGTGCTCGCGATCAACGGCCAACCGATCGGTCGTACGCCGGACGGTCGTCACGTGCTGCCCGGTGAGCCGCTGGTCAACCAGGCCGACGAGGAGGTGCAGCTGACCGTTCTCGGTGGCGACGCCGAGCCGGGAGCCGAACCGCGGACGGTGAGTGTCAAGGCGATCGGTTCCGAACAGGCCGGCCGCTACCGCGACTGGGTGGAGGCCAACCGTTCGTACGTCCGCGAACGCACCGACAGCCGTGTCGGCTACCTCCACATCCCGGACATGGGGCCGCGCGGGTTCGCGGAGTTCCACCGCGCGTTCCTGCGGGAGTACGACAGCGACGCGCTGGTCGTCGACGTCCGCTTCAACGGCGGCGGCCACGTCTCCCCACTGCTGCTGGAGAAGCTGGCGCGTCGACGGATCGGGTACGACTTCCAGCGGTGGGGCGAGCCGGAGCCCTATCCGCCGGAGGCGCCGCGCGGTCCGCTGGTGGCGCTGACGAACGAGGCGGCCGGGTCGGACGGCGACATCTTCTGCCATGCGTTCAAGCTGCGAAAGCTCGGCCCGCTGATCGGCCGGCGTACCTGGGGCGGCGTGATCGGCATCTCGCCTCGGCACCGGCTCGCCGACGGGACGATCACGACCCAGCCGGAGTTCTCGTTCTCCTTCGACGACGTCGGCTGGCGGGTCGAGAACTACGGAACCGACCCCGACATCGAGGTCGACATCGCGCCGCAGGACTTCGCCCGTGGTGAGGATCCGCAACTGGACAAGGCGATCGAGGTGGCGTTGGAGGAGTTGGCGGCTCACCCGCCGCACGTACCGACGTCCGACGAACGCCCTCGGCTCGCCGCACCACCGCTGTCCCCGCGCCGGTAAGTCGCCCTGACTGACCCCGCCCGACCGCTACGCTGGCATCTGGAGGGCTTGGAGGACGCCATGACAGCCGTGCATCTCGAATACACATCCAGTTGGACTGCCGCCGACCTTGACCGCATACCCGCCGAGTTCCGGGCCGAGATCGTCTACGGAGCCCTCGTCATGAACCCTGCCCCGAGCAAGCGGCATCAGCACCTCATCTATCAACTTATCGATCAGTTGAATCCCCAGCTTCCCGACGGCTGGGTCTGCACGTTCGACATTGACGTGATCTTTGCCGATGACCACACACGTCGGCCCGACCTGGCGGTGGTGCGGGAGGCGACCTTCGACGTGAATCCCACGCCGCCCGCAGAGATTGCGCTCATTGTCGAGGTCGTCTCACCGGGATCGGAGAGTGTTGACCGCAAGGACAAGCCGGGGGAGTACGCCGAAGCCGGTATCCCGGTCTTCTGGCGGATCGAGACCCGAGGTGCCATCGCTCTCGTGGCGTACGAACTGGTCGGCGACGACTACCTCGAGCATCCTCCGGAGACAGACACCTTCACCACCCGCCAGCCGTGGCCGTTGACGATCGACATCCCCGACCTCGCCCGGATCGGCCCCAAGCGCTCGGCACAGTCGTGATCAGCTGAGAGTGCCGCCGGACGAGGACGCCGGGTTTGGTCCCGCCTGGGCGCTCACGACCCCCTCGACGTTGGCTCACCCATGCTTGGCGATTGACCAGGGCGCCGCCCGATCAAATGGTGAGTATGCCCAGGAATGTCGCGGCTGGCATGCCCGGATCGTCGTGTGGTCGTCCGTCTGATCCGGGTAGCTCTGCCACCCCACGCATATACTCAACGCCAGAGACTGGATATACAAAGGTGGGTGAGATGACGAAGACCCTGATCGATGTCGACGATGAGCTGCTCGCCCAGGCCGCCGAAGCGCTTGGTACTGGAACGAAGAAGGACACTGTCAACAAGGCACTTGCCGAGGCCCTCGCGAGCGTGCGGCGGCGTCGGCATCTGGAGCGTCTGATCGGCGGCGGGCTTCCCGACCTCTCCGATCCCGAGGTGATGGAGGGTGCGTGGGGTTAGCGCCCTTCCTGGCAGACAAGAGCGTCTGGGCCCGCCTTCGAAATCCCACCGTCGCCTCCGTCCTGGCACCGCTGGTGGAACGAGGCCTCGTTGGCACCTGCGCGGTCGTTGATCTCGAGGTGCTCTACAGCACGCGGAACGCTGCCGAGCACGGCGATGTGAGGGAGGAACGACTCGGCCTGCCACGTTTCACGATGCCGGACGAGGTGTGGGATCGCGCCATCGAGGTACAGGGTTGTCTCGCCGACCGTGGTCAACACCGCGCAGCCTCCATCCCTGACTTGCTACTGGCGTCGACGGCCGAGCGCCACGGTGCGACCGTTCTCCACTACGACGCGGACTTCGATCTCATCGCGGAAGTGACCAGGCAGCCCACGCAATGGGTAGTCCCGCGCGGTACGGCCTCCTGATCGGCGAGCTGGTTCCGTACCCATCTGGGCAATCCAGTACCGCGCTGCACTCGGCCGTCTACTCGGCGGACGCGGAACCCACGCCGAGGGCACGGGCGGCGAGCTGGGCCAGGTGCACGGGCTCGCGTTCGCCGGCCTGGCGTACCTGCGTACGACAACTGAACCCGTCCGCCAACACGGCTGTCTCGTCGTCTGCAGAGCGGACCGCGGGGAGCAGGACGCGTTCGGCGCAGGCCATCGACACGTCGTAGTGCCCCCTCTCGAACCCGAAGTTGCCGGCCAGTCCACAGCAGCCGGAGTCGAGCACATCCGCCTTCACCCGCAGGGCTTCGAGCACGGTCGTGTCGGCGGCGAACCCGAGTTCTGCATGCTGATGGCAGTGCACCTGGACAAGCGCGCGAAGATCTGGCGTGCGTACAACGAAATCCTCGGTGTGGCCGGCGAGCAGCTCGGCGAATGTCGTCGTCAGTTCACGCAACCGAGATGCGGGCGCGTCATCGGGGAGCAGGTCGGTCAGTTCGCCTCGGAACAACGCGGTACAGCTCGGCTCCAACCCCACCACCGGCACGCCGTCGTCAAGCCACGGTTGCAGGGTCGCCAAGGTCCGTCGCAGGACCCGCTTCGCGACGCCGAGTTGGCCGGTCGACACCCAGGTGAGGCCGCAGCACACCCGCTTCGACGGCACCTCGACGCGATAGCCGAGCGACTCCAGCACCGCCACCGCGTCCATGCCGATCTGCGGATCGAACGTGTTGGTGAAGGTGTCCGGCCACAGCACCACCCGCGGTGCGTCGGCGGGCAGGGCCTCGGCCGCCGCGCGATGCCGCCGGAACGTACGGACGAACGTCTCGCGCGCCAGCGCCGGGATGTCCCGCTCCGGCGTGATCCCGCCAAGCTTCTTGGCAAAGGCGGCCAGTGGCCGTACCCGGGCGGCGGCGTTCGCGACCCGCGCGAACGGCGCGGCCATCCGCAGCCACAGCGGCAGGAACCCCATGGAGTAATGGGAAAGCGGCCGCAGACGTCGGGCGTAGTGCTGGGAAAGGAACTCCGCCTTGTAGCTCGCCATGTCGACGCCGACGGGACAGTCGGTCTTGCATCCCTTGCAGGACAGGCACAGGTCCAGCGCGTCGTGGACCTCCGCGGATCGCCAACCCTCGGAGACGATCTCACCGTTCGCCATCTCGAACAGCAGCCGTGCCCGGCCCCTGGTCGAGTGCTTCTCCTCCTGTGTGACCCGGTAGCTCGGGCACATCACGCCACCCTGCGACGCGAGGCACTTGCCGACCCCGATGCAGCGTCTCGTCGCGCCGAAGAAGCCGTCGACGTCGTGGCCGAAGGAGAGCGTCGTCTCGGCGGGTCGCACGGTCGGCGGGGCCACGAAGACCCGCAGATCGTCGTCGAGCTTCGCGGGTTCGACGATGCGGTGCGGGTTCATCAGTCCATCGGGATCCCAAGCGGCCTTGAACTCTCCGAACGCCGTACGGATGTCGTCGGGGTACATCCGGTCGAGGAGTTCGGCCCGTGCCTGGCCGTCGCCGTGCTCGCCGGACAGCGACCCGCCATGCGCGACGACGAGATCGGCCGCCTCCTCCATGAATCTCCGGAAGCCTGTGACGCCTTGCTTGCTCAGCAGGTCGAAGTCGATCCGGACATGGATGCACCCGTCGCCGAAGTGCCCGTAGTAGATGCCGCGGCGGCCGTGCGTACGCATCAATGCGTCGAATCCGCGCAGGTAACTGCCGAGCCGGTGCGGCGGCACCGCCGCGTCCTCCCAACCGGGCCAGGCCTCGCCACCGTCGGCGAGCCGGGTGGTGCTGCCCGCGCCCTCCTCGCGTATCCGCCACAGTGCCCTCATGTGCGCGGGCTCGGACACGACGAGGCTCGTCGCGCCGACGCCTTCCATCGCGCGGGCGACGGCCTCAGCCTGGGCACGGGCGTGCGCGGGTGATTCGCCGCCGGTCTCGACGTACAGCCAGGCCCCACCGGCCGGGAGCGTGTCGAGCACCGGGTTGGCGGGGTTGCGACTGCGGACGATCTCGACGATCGCCGCGTCGACGCTCTCGATCGTGAGCGGAGCAAGATCGAGGAGGGGTACGACATTGTCTGCCGCCACGAACTGGTCCGGAAAGCCCAACACCGCCAGGGCGCGGGCCGGCGGTGCTTCCACGAGAGCGACCTCGGCCTCGAGCAGCGTGGCGCAGGTCCCCTCGGTGCCGACGAGAGCCCTGGCAAGGTCGAACCCCTGCGCGGGCAGGAGTTGGTCCAGGTTGTAGCCGGACACCCTCCGGGTGAGCGCAGCCGTCTCTTGCCCGGCCGGGATTCCGCCGTACAACTGCTCGATGCGGTCGCCGTGCCGATCGCGGATGCCCGCGAGGTCGCGGTAGAGCCGGCCGATCCGTCCGTCGGCGGCGGTGAGCCGGGCAAGGTCGGCGTCCGACGTGGGGCCGACGGTGAGCTGCGTACCGTCGAGCAGGGCGACCCGCAGCGTGGACACGTTGTCGACGGTCTTGCCCCACGCCACCGAATGGGCGCCGCAGGCGTTGTTGCCGATCATCCCGCCGAGCGTGCAGCGGCTGTGCGTCGACGGATCGGGCCCGAACGTGAGCCCGTGCGGCCGGGCCGCCGCCCGCAGGTCGTCGAGGACGACACCGGGCTGGACGCGTGCCCGACGGGTGCCGGGGTCGATGTCGAGAATGGCGTTCAGGTGCCGGCTGAAGTCGAGCACGACCGCCGTGTTGACCGCCTGGCCGCCGATGCTGGTGCCGGCCCCGCGGGGGAGTACGGGGACGCCGAGGCGGTGGCAGACGTCCAGGGTGGCGAGCACGTCATCGACGTCGTACGGCTGGACCACACCGATCGGCACGTGCCGGTAGTTGGACGCATCCGCCGACCACATCGCCCGGCTGCCGGCATCGAAGCGCACCGCTCCACGGACCACCTTGGCCAGCGCTTGATGCACCGGTTCGGCCGGGACGTCGCTGCCGGACGGATGGTCGAGAGAGTGGGAGGTACGTGGATCAGACGGCACAGCATCGAGCCTTCCACGCCGGCCCCCGTTGGCGCCCACCACCCCGGCTGGCATCGCCGCCCTCATCGCGACAGCTGCGCCCGAATTTGGGGCGCACATCGGCCGTGTAGAAACGCCGCCGTCCATGATCATGAGTCAGTCGTGGTTCCCAGACTTAAGGGGCCAATCTCCGCCATTTGTGACGCATGATCATGGAAGCGGGCCTGGCGAGTGGGGTCAGGGGACGGTGAGCGGGGCGGGGGTGCGGCACAGGGTCAGCACGTTGCCGACCACCTGGTGGCCCGCGCGACCGGTAGCCGTGAGAATCGACTCCGGGTGGAACTGCACCGCCCAGCGCCGACGTGCCGGATCCTCGATCGCCATCGCGACGTCGGCCGCGTCACCCGAACCAGCCGGGTCGACGGTCGTCGCCGTCACCGCGAACCCACCGCCAGCACCGGATCCACCCCCAGCACCGGACCCGGCGCCAGCACCGCGTCGTACGGCCATGGCGCGAACCTCGCCGGGCGTGGCGTACAGCGAGTGGTACCGCCCGGCTGTGAAGCTCTTCCCCATCCCGGCCAGCAGTTCACCATCCAGCACCTGGACCTCCGCCGGCTTGCCGTGGGCGGGATAGGGCAGCAGGTCGAGCGCACCGCCGTCGTACTCCACCATCGCCTGCAGCCCCAGGCACACCCCGAACGACGGCAGGCCCCGTGCGTCCAACGCCCGCAGCAAGGCGGTGCAACCGAAGTCCGACGGACGTCCCGGTCCGGGGGAGAGCACCACCAGATCCGGGGCGAGTTCGTCCAGCAGCGACTCGGTGAATCCGTACCGCAACGTCGTCACGCCGGCGCCCTGCTGCCGGAAATAGTCGCCGAGCGTGTGGACGAACGAGTCCTGGTGGTCGACGACCAGCACTCGGATCCCGTTGCCAGGAAGGGAATCGGTCGTCGTGGGCGAGACCTCGCGGGAGGCGAGCCCGCCATCGACCTCGGAGCCGGCACCCGCACCCGGTGTGGCGAGGGCGTCGAGGAGAGCTTGCGCCTTGAGGTGGGTCTCGCGTTCCTCCTCCTCCGGATCCGAGTCGTACAACAGCGTCGCGCCCACCCGCACCGACGCGACCCCCCGGACGACATCGGCCGTCCGCAGCATGAGCCCGGTGTTCATCGACCCGTCGAAGCCGACGACGCCGATCGCTCCCCCGTACCACCGGCGCGGCGCGTCCTCGTGGTCCTCGATGAACTGCATCGCCCACTGTTTCGGCGCACCTGTCACCGTCACCGCCCACATGTGGGTGAGAAAAGCGTCGAATGCATCGAGCCCCGGTCGCAGCGTCCCCTCGATGTGGTCGACGGTGTGGATCAGCCGGCTGTAGAGCTCGATCTGGCGGCGGCCGATGACGCGAACGCTGCCGGGTACGCAGACGCGGGACTTGTCGTTGCGGTCCACGTCGGTACACATCGTGAGCTCCGCCTCGTCCTTGGTGGAGTTGAGCAGCGTACGAATCTGCTCGGCGTCCTCCAGCGGATCGGCACCACGGCGGATCGTCCCCGCGATCGGACAGGTCTCGACCCGGGAGCCGGTCACGCGGACGTACATCTCCGGCGACGCGCCGACGAGGTACTCACCCTCACCCAGGTTGAAGAAGAACTCGTACGGCGCCGGATTCCGTTCGCGCAGCCGGGAGTAGAACGCCGCCGGCGACGCGCACGGGCCGTGGACGACATGGCTGGGCGTCACCTCGAACAGGTCGCCCCGGAAGAACCGCTCCTTCGCGTCACGGACGATCTGCGCGTACGTGCCGGGCACGGGAGCGGGCGGCACCTCCTGGCTGCGTACCACCGGCGTCGGTTCGGTGTGCCGGGGCAGGCCGGCCGTGCTCACGCCGTCGACGATGAAGTCGTACGCATAACGCACGGAAGTCTCGCGCTTCCGGTCGACGACGAGAATCTCGTCCGGCAGGTGCAGCACCAGGTCGCGATGGGCGGCGGTCCCGCGATCATGCACCAGGCGCAGCGGCTCGAACTGGTGGGCGAGGTCGTAGC
>JBOHED010000427.1:0-4937 GCA_050700915.1 Actinopolymorphaceae bacterium
CGCACCTGCGTCTGCGTCATCGGTCCCTCACCACGCCAACCCCGTCACAGCACCGTCGAGAAGTCGCTGACCGCATGACCACCGCTGACCTCACAGCACCGTCGAAAACGTGCTGACCCACTGCCGCATCGGCCCGACCACGCCGTCCCACGCACCGGTGACCATCAGCAGTCCGACGATGACGAGCAGCGCACCACCCGAGCGGGTCACCCAGACATGGTGCCGGCGTACGAACGACAACCCACCGAGCAGTCGGCGGAAGCCCACCGCCACCAGGACGAACGGCACTCCGAGCCCGGCCGCGTACGCAAGCATGAGCACGGCCCCTCTCCCGGCGGTCGCCTCGTTGACCGCGAGTGTCGCGACGACACCGAGGGTCGGTCCGATGCACGGCGTCCAGCCCAGGCCGAACAGCAGGCCCAGCAACGGCGCGGCGCCGAGCCCGACCGCTGGCACACCATGGACGCGCCAGTCGCGTTGCAGCCAGGGGACCAGCCCCACGAACGTAAGGCCGAGCACGATGGTGACTCCACCGAGCACCTTCGTCAGGACGCCGGCATTGACCGCCAGGAAGGTCCCCAACGCACCGAACAACGCACCTGCCGATACGAAGTAGATGGTGAACCCGGCAACGAAGAGCAGCGCACCCATCGCCAACCGCCCGCGGGCCGCAGAGGCGAGGTCCGCGCCGGAAAGCCCGGTGATGTAGGAAAGGTAACCGGGCACCAACGGCAGCACGCATGGGGACAGGAACGAGACCAGGCCCGCCAGCAACGCGACCGGCACCGCGAGCATGAGCGAGCCGTTCAGCGCGACGCCGGCGAAGCCGTCACCCACCGAGGCGGCAGTCACCCGGACTCCTCGACATCGGTCGCGAGCTGTTCCAGCGTCCGTTGGCTGAGCGCGCCAAGAACGCGTGCCGCAACCCGGCCTTGACGGTCGATGACGAGCGTCGACGGGATCGCACTGGGCGGCAGCGTCTCGCGAAATCCCAACAGCTGCTCGCCGTTCGGGTCGTAGACGCTGGGATAGGGGACCTTGAACGTACGCACGAACGCACGCGCCGGCCCCCGGTCGTTGTCGCGGGTGTTGACGCCCAGGAACTCCACGCCAGCGGGCTTGAGGGTCTTCGCGGCCGCCACCAGGTCGGGCGCTTCCTTCCGGCACGGCGCACACCACGAACCCCATACGTTGAGGACGACGACCTTGCCCTCGAAGTCCGCGAGGCTGATCCGGCTGCCGGTCAACGACTCCCCCACGAGTGCGGGCGCGGCTTGGCGCTCGCCTGCCGGGATGGTCGTCACCGTCCCACTCCCGGAAACGAAGCGGGCATTGGCGTTTCCTGCACTGCCGGCGCCGTTGTCACCGCCACCCCCGGTGCACCCGACGAGCATGCCGAGCCCGAGGACCACCGCGACCACCCTGGTGAGAGCAGGTCTCGCGGGATCGTGCGCCTTGCGTGAGAGACCGTTTGCCTTGCTCGCGGGACCGTGCGCCTTGCGTGAGGGGCACCCTGACCCAACCCGCGCCTGGATGAGGGGCGCCCTCCACCAATAGGTCCGCATGAGGGGCACCCTCCGCCAACCGGCGCTTGGAGGAAGGGCCCCCTCACGCAGCTGGAGCAAGCCCGTCAGGAGGCCGTGGACCGTGGAACGCAACACTCTCACGCCCCCGCGACGAACTTCCGCGGCGTGGCGGTCACCGGCAACAGGTCGGCCGCCGGCTCGGAGTAGTCCACCGAGACAACCCGGTCCGCGTCGTAGGTGAAGGTCGTGAGGCTGGCAAGCGTGCATTGACGCCTGCGGGGATCGTGCCAGAGCCGGCGTCCCTCGACGTAGGACCGCAGTGTCCAGATCGGCAGCTGATGGGAGACCAGCACCGCTTCGTGCCCTTCTGCCGCCCGCCGGGCATCACCCAGCGCGCCCAGCATGCGTACGACGATCGCACGGTACGGCTCACCCCACGACGGTAGGAACGGATTTCGCAAATGCCGCCACGACGACGGCCGGCGCAGCGAGCCGTCACCGACACCGAATGTCCGGCCCTCGAAGACGTTGGCCGCCTCGATCAGCCGATCGTCAACGGTGACGGACAGTCCGAACTCCGCGGCCAGCGGCTCTGCCGTCTCCTGCGCGCGTTCCAACGGAGACGACCGAAGGTGTACGACGTCCCGGCCGGCGAGGGTGTCAGCCACCCGTTTGGCCATCTTCCGGCCCAACTCGGACAACCGGTATCCCGGCAACCGGCCGTAGAGAACCTTGCCTGGATTGTCCACCTCGCCATGCCGCAGCACATGGACGAGCGTACGTGGTGGCGTCACCGGCGCTCTCACCCGTTCTTCTTGGTCGGCTCGTCGTTCCTCGGACAGCTGGCTCTCGGCTCTTACTTCTTGGTCGGCGCCTGCTTCTCGGTCGGCGCTTACACGTTGGTCGGCGGCTACTTCTCGGGGGGCTGGGCAGCGGCCGCCGCGCGGGCCGCCACCGGGGCAACCGCGGCGATCCGGTCGAGGGCGGTGGCGTCATGCGCGGCGCTCACGAACCACGCCTCGAACACACTCGGCGGCAGGTGGACGCCGCCCTCGAGCATGGCGTGGAAGAACGCACCGAACCGGTACGCATCCTGACCGCGCACCTCCGCGAAGTCGCGGACGCGCGGCATCTCGACCGGGTCGACGAAGAAGATGCTGAACAGATTCCCGGCGTACTGCACGAGGTACGGAACACCCTCCTTCGCGAGGGCCGCGCCGACGATCTCGCCCACCGCGGCGGCGGTTTCGTTCAGCCGGGCGTAGACCTCGGAGGTGGCAAGCCGCAGGGTGGTGAGGCCGGCGGTGGTCGCCACCGGATTACCGGACAGCGTGCCGGCCTGGTAGATCGGACCGGACGGTGCCAGCTGCGCCATGTAGTCCGCCCGGCCACCGAACGCCGCGGCCGGGAAGCCACCGCCCATGACCTTTCCGAACGTCATCAGGTCAGGCGTCACGCCGTCGATTCCGTACCAACCGGAACGGCTGACCCGGAAGCCCGTCATCACCTCGTCGGAGATGAACAGCGCCCCGTGTCCGCGGCAGGTCTCGGCGAGGAAGGCGTTGAAACCGTCCTCGGGCGGCACCGCGCCCATGTTTCCCGGCGCCGCCTCGGTGATGAGGGCCGCGATGTCGTCGCCGTGCTCTGCGAACACCGCACTCACCGCCGCACGATCGTTGTACGGAACGACGATCGTCTCGGCGGCCTGCGCCTGCGTGACGCCGGGTGTGTCGGGGAGGCCGAAGGTCGCGACGCCCGACCCCGCCGAAGCGAGCAGTGCGTCGACGTGGCCGTGGTAGCAGCCGGCGAACTTCACGATCTTGCTCCGGCCCGTCACGCCGCGCGCCAACCGGATCGCCGACATGGTGGCCTCGGTCCCCGACGACACGAACCGCACCGACTCGACCGGCGTACGACTGACGATCTCCTCGGCCAGTTCCACCTCGGGCACGGTCGGCGTGCCGTACGACGTCCCGGCACCCACAGCCGCGGTCACCGCCTCGACCACCTCCGGGTGCGCGTGGCCGAGAATCATCGGGCCCCACGAGCCCACCAGGTCGACGTACTCCCGCCCGTCGGCATCCATCAGATAGGGGCCGTACGCCCGGGTGATGAACCTTGGTGTGCCGCCGACCGCCCGGAACGCCCGCACGGGTGAGTTGACCCCTCCGGGCGTGACCGCCTGTGCACGCGCGAACAGCGACCGCGACAGACGCGGCTCCCGCGGGTCCTGTGCGGACGCATCGGCTGAGGCTCTGGCGCCCGGAAGAGGCGTACGCGGCTCGGTCATCGCGTCATTGTCTCTCCTCCGAAAATCTCGAAAGGCTGGGGTCGTAGATCCGATTGTGATCTCGGCCGTAACCACTTACCGCCCACGTCGTTGAATCGGCGATGGGTTCGGGGTTCAAAGAGGCGTGGCCGCGACGTATGGTGAGTCGTGAGCTACGGGAGGTCAGGATGACACGGGGGACCGCTGAGGGGGCAGCAGCTGCGCAGTGCGCGGCCGCCATACCTTGTCGGCCCGCCAGCCGCTATCGTCACGATGACGGTTCGGCCTTTTTCGACCTTGAGTTCATCGACGAGTTCGGCCACACCCACAAACGCCTTTCGTAGTCCGTCAGGCCCACACACGGGCCGCGGTCCCGCGACTGGCTCGGCGCCCTCACCCCCCCGGGCGCGCCGGGCCTCCTCGGCCGCCGCGGCGCCTGGTTACCTCCCCCCCGACCGGGCGCCGTGGCGGCCCCTCCAGTCAGGGGTGGACTTCTCCGCGGACAATGACCACGCTGAGTAGGCCTGTGGCAGCCGGAACAGGCGTCGACACCTTTCGAAGGTCCACGCGCATGGGCAGCGTGGTCATTCTCCGGGGCCCCGGACGCCTACCGCCGTCATGGCGAGCCGTATGACTCGATCACCACACAGTCAGCGCCGACGGTGGCAAGGATCGCGTCCCGGTCGGAGGTGAGCCAACCGTCGAAGTAGGCGCGAACAAGCCGCTCCGATCAACTCGGCGTCGGCGTCGGCGTCTCCCATCTCCGTAGGTCCCACGCCGCGTCCGCTCACCTACTACCGCAGGAGGCGAGCGGCTTCGACGGCCCAGTAGGTGAGGACGACGTCGGCACCGGCCCGCCGGATCGAGGTGAGGATCTCGAGAATCGCGCGCTCCCGCTCGATCCACCCCTGTGCCGCGGCCGCCTCGACCATGGAGTATTCGCCGGAGACGTTGTACGCAGCGACCGGAACCTGCACCGCGTCCTTCACCCGACGTACGACGTCGAGGTATCCCAACGCCGGCTTGACGATCAGCAGGTCGGCGCCTTCGGCGACGTCGAGCGCGGCCTCGCGGAGTGCCTCGACGGCGTTGGCCGGATCCTGCTGGTAGGTCCTACGGTCGCCCTGCAGGCTCGACTCGAC
>JBOHED010000428.1:0-3655 GCA_050700915.1 Actinopolymorphaceae bacterium
CCGCTCAGTCACGCCGCTGGGCCCCTCACACCGGCGTACGCCAGACCGGTCATCCGGCACGCCCCAGGACGGCGATCAGCGAGACCAGCCGGTGCGCGGTGGGAAAGTCCGGCGCATGGTAGCGCACCGTCGTACCCGCCGGCCGTTCCATGCCAGGCACCAACAACGCGAGCTCGGCCATCGCCGGCGTCAGGACGTCGACCTCGAGCGACACCGCTGCGGCGTAGCGCGGCGGCGTCACCGAACCCCGCGCCGCGAGGGCACCCGGCACGGCCGCCTCGATCCGCGCGCACGCGTCGTCCGGGTGGAGGGAGTCGGCCGCATGTGCGCCCAGCGCCCGCTTGACCTCGACCGTACGAATACCCGGCACCACGGCTGAAGCCTCCGCGGCCACGGTGTCGTCACCGCTCACGAGCACCGGGACGGCGCCGTGGTGGGCGGCAAGCGCGGCGTTCAGTCCGATCTCCCCGAGCGGCGTCCCGTCGACCCGGACCTCGGCGATCACCGCGCTGCTCACCGTATGGGCGAGCACCGACACCGGCGTGCCCGCGCGGCCGTGGTAGCCGACGAACAGACACACCTCGACGCCGGACTCGATCCCGGCCAGCATGCCGCCGGGTTTCGGCTTGCCGCGCAGCAGCCGGGCCCGCCGGTCGAGGCGTTCGGGCAGCAGGTTGCGGAACAGCGCGTGGGCGTCGCTGACCAGGACCTCCGCACCGGAGGAGGACGCAAGAACCCCGCGGACCGCAGCGTTCGCCTCCGCGGTCATCAGGTGCCGGTTGCGTTCGTACTCCGGCTCGCCCGGTCGTACGTCCGCGCTGTCGACCACACCGGCGATGCCCTCCATGTCGACCGAGATCAGAACGCGCATGAGGTCAGCTCCCGAGGGTCTCGGCGTCGACGCAGGACCAGGCGATGCCGTCCAGGATGTCGTGCTCGCTCACGACGACCTCGGGACGGGTGAGGTGCCTGCCGATCCGGGCGACGAGCCGGTCGAGGATCAGGGAGCCACCGCCGATCACGTCCACCCTGCCGGGGTGCATGTACGGCAGCCGGCGCCGCTCGTCGTGGTCCATGGCGAGCAGCCGCCCGCACGCCGCGTGGACCTCCGATGCCGGGATGCACGCGTGGTGCAGGCGGTTTGAGTCGTACGCCGGCAGGTCGAGGGACGCCGCGGCGACTGTCGTCACCGTGCCGGCCAGGCCGATGAGGGTGCGGGCCTCCTCGAAGGGCACTGTCAAGGCGGCCTTGTCGAGCTGCCGGTCGACCTCGGCGCGGGCGTCCGCGATCTCCGCTTCGGTCGGCGGGTCGCCGGGCAGGCACCGCTCAGTCAGGCGTACGCATCCCAGGTCGACCGAGACGGCGGCCTGCGGACCAGCGGCCACCGACTCGTCGGACCCTCCGAGGACGAACTCGGTCGAACCGCCGCCGATGTCCACCACGAGGTACGGCGTGGGGAAGCCCTGACCGGCCAGCTCCCTCGTGGCACCCGTGAAGGACAGCCGCGCCTCCTCCTCGCCGGAGATGACCTCGGGTTGGACCCCGAGGATCTCCCGCACCCCGGCCACGAACTCGTCCCGGTTGGCGGCGTCCCGCGTGGCCGACGTGGCGACGAACCGGACCCGTTCGGCGCCGGAGGTGTTGATGAGCGCGGCGTAGCGCCGGCAGGCGGCGAAGGTCCGCGCCAGTGCCTCGGGTGCGAAGCGCCCGGTGCGATCGACGTCCTGGCCGAGCCGGACGATCTCCAGCCGGCGATCGACGTCGACCAGCCGGCCTGCGGTCGTACCGGGCCGGCCTGCGGTCGTACCGGGCCGGTCGGGGGTCGTGCCGGACAGGTTGGGGGCGGTCCCGGGCCGGCCTGCGGTCGTACCGGGCCGGCCTGGGGTCGTACCGGACAGGTGGGGGGCGGTCCCGGGCTCGCCCCCGTCGATGTCGGCGATCAGGAGCCGGATCGAGTTCGTCCCACAGTCGACGGCGGCGACTCTCACGCGTTCTCGTCCTTCCGGAGCGGATCGGGGCAGGTGCACCGAATCTTGACACTTTCCCACGGGCGGCCTGCACAGCTCAGTATCTAGGCTTCCGGCCATGCCCCCTCAGCAGCCGCACCCACCGCGCCAGCAGCCGCACGCTCCTCCCCCGCGGCGTACGGTCCTCGTGGTCGAGGACGACCAGACGATCGCCCGGGCGATCGCCGGCCGACTGGACGCCGAAGGCTTCGCCGTCCAGGTGGCGGGCGACGGGGAGTCGGCGATCCGTGCGTACGCATCCGGTCGGCACGAGCTGGTAATCCTCGACCGGATGCTGCCCGGGATCGACGGCCTGGAGGTCTGCCGCCGCGTCCATGCGCTCGCGCCCGTCCCGGTGCTCATGTTGACCGCGCTCGGCGAGGAGACCGACCTGCTCGTCGGACTGGGCGTGGGCGCGGACGACTACATGGCGAAGCCGTTCAGCATGCGCGAGCTGGTCGCACGGGTCAACGCCCTGCTCCGGCGGGTCGAACGGGCGACGCAGCTCACCGGCGAAGAGCAGGTGATCAGGATCGGCGCCGTCGCCATCGACACGGCCCAGCGGCGGGTGTACGTCGACCAGGTCGAGGTCACGCTGACCAAGACCGAGTTCGAGCTGCTGCGTCATCTCGCCGAGCGTCCGGGACATGTGTTCGCCAGAGACCGGCTGTTCGCCGACATCTGGGGCTACTCGCAGGCGGCGGCCACGCGCACCGTCGACACCCACATCCGCGCGCTCCGCCGCAAGCTCGGGCCCGGCGTCGTGCGTACAGTCCACGGCGTCGGCTACGCCCTGGACCGGTCATGACCGAACGAAGTGAGGTCATGAATCAGCACAGCACCTCCACCCACGGCCCGCTGCGGCCGCTCGCCGGGCTCGGCCGGATCAAGGTCAAGCTCGGGCTGGTCATCGTCCTCGCGGTCGCGACGGCGTTCGCGGTGAACGAGGTCGGCATCGCCGCGGCCGTGCCCGGCCCGATGCGGGTCGCGATGGCCGCGGTACTCGCCCTGCTCATGGTCGGCGTCCTCACCCGCGGGATGACCAAACCATTGCGCCAGATGGCAGCTGGGGCGCAGACGATCGCCCGCGGCCGGTACGACCTGCGCGTGGAGGCGACCTCCCGGGACGAGGTGGGTGAGCTGGCCCGGGCGTTCAACGCGATGGCCGCCGACCTCGGCGAGGTCGACCGTCAGCGCCGCGAGCTCGTCGCCAACGTCAGCCACGAGCTTCGTACGCCGATCACCGCACTCCGAGCGGTCCTCGAGAACCTCGTCGACGGGGTGACCACACCCGACGAGGCCACCCTCGGCACGGCCCTGGCCCAGACCGAACGCCTGGGACGGCTCGTGTCGCAGCTGCTGGACCTGTCGCGGCTGGACGCCGGCACGAGGCTTGTCGACGAAGGGCCCGTCGACCTAGACGAGCTCTGCGACCAGGCCGCCCGTGAGGCGGGGCTCGCCCGGGGCGACGTCACCATCCGTTCCCGGGTCTCCCCCGGCCTCGCGCTCCGCGGCGATCCCGACCTGCTCGCGCAGGTGCTCGCCAACCTGCTCGACAACGCCGTACGCCACAGCCCGGCCGGCCAGGTCGTGACGCTCGACGCCGCGCCAACCGGATCGGGCGTACGCCTGACCGTGAAGGACAAGGG
>JBOHED010000429.1:0-2360 GCA_050700915.1 Actinopolymorphaceae bacterium
TCACCGCCGACCCGCAGGTGCAGGCCCTGCTCGCCGACGTGATCCTCGTCTTCGCGATCTTCGAACCACTCGCCGGCATCGTCTTCGTCCTCGACGGTGTGCTGATCGGTGCGGGCGATGGTCGCTATCTTGCGTACGCCGGGCTGTGGACGCTGGTCGCGTTCCTCCCGCTGGCCGGGCTGGTCCTGGGCCTGGACGGCGGGCTGGTCGCGCTCTGGTGGGCGTTCGGCGGGTTCATGGTGGCGCGCCTGGTGACGCTCATGCTCCGCGAGCGCAGCGGCGCCTGGCTCGTCACCGGCGCCCAGACCCACGCCCGGTCGGAGCTGCCACCTCCCGCGTGATCATGAAGCCTCGCCGGTGCTCCGACCCCGGGGAAGGGTTCATGATCACCCGAGCGGCGCTCGCTACTTGATCCTGGTACGCGACGGTTGGTACGCCTAGTGACGTGCCCGCCGGCGGTCGCTCATGATCTCGTCGATCCGGTGGCCGAGCTTGGCGATCTTCTCGGTGTAGGCGACCGGGTAGGCGCCAGGCGGGTCGGCCGGTCTCTCCGCGTCGGCGAAGCGCTGGCCGAGGTTGGTGAAGACGGCCACGATGTAGTGGCGTTCCGGTGCCCCTGGCAGCGACCGCACGATCCCCACGTCGGAGGCGGCCTCCATGGACAGGCCGGTCTTGTGCGCGAAGGTCACCTCGGCCTGGCGGTTGCACGGGCGTACGTCCCGCCGGTAGCGGCGACCGTCGACCGTGACGGTGCCGTCCGTGGAACGGATCCAGCGTTGGGGAACCCGCTGCGGTATCCCCTCCGCGGGGTAGCTCCGGCCGCACCAGTTGCTGGTCGACAGTGCCTGGTTGAGGCCCTGCTGGCCCAAGATCCTGGTGAAGTACGCCCGGGAGGACGGACTCAGCAGGTCTGCGGTCACGGCCGCGCCCTCGGGCGTACGCCACAGCGTGCCGGGCGCACCGGAGAGCACCAGCAGGAGCCGGGCCGTGTCCAACGCGGACATGTTCATGTCGAGCCACCACCCGCCGGTCCGCGGATTGGTGCCCCTGACCTGCAGAGTCGCGAGGCCGAGGTCCCGGAACGTCGCGTTGAGCGGGTCCACCGCCTCCAGATCGTGCAGCCTCGCCAACAACACACAGGTCGCGGCATTGTCCGACACAGTGATCATCCGGTCGAACCACGCCCGCGCGGTTCGGGTGACCTTCGGTCCGCTCTCCTGGCAGCTGGCGAGCGTCCCCGAGTAGGAGAGCCGGTCGTCGAGTGAGAGCTGGCCGCGGTCGACGGCGCGCAGAACGCCGAAGCCCACCATCAGCTTCACGACCGACGCGGGGTACGGCGACATGAACTCCAGCGGAGCATCCTCCCGCCCGCCAACGACGTCCTCCGTCCCGGCGCGACCGACTTCCCACGCATCGATGTCCCAGCGCCGCCAGCGCACCTTCGTGGTGCCGAGGTTCTCGCCGATCGGCACCACCGAGCCGTGCGGGTGGTCCGCGTTCAGCACCACGTTGGCCACCGCGCTCGGATGGCCCGACTCGTCGAGTTCGATGACCGCGGCGTCGACATTGGGCATGGCCGAGCGCCTGCCCAGGGTCAGGTCGACGATGCCCTCGTCGAAACGCTGCTCGTCGAGCGCCTGCTGGAGCTGGGCCGCGAGGCGGGTCGTGTCGAGGGGGGCACGCTCGCCCGTACTCAGGTCACGTCCCGCGCGGTCACGGGGGCGTGGCGTGTCCGTGGGCGTCGGCGTGGCGGTCCTGCCGGACTTCTTCGGTCGCGCCGCCTCCTCGTTCGCCTCCTGCAGCTCCCGCTGCGTCTCCGGTGTGTGACAGGACGTCATGCCGGGGAGGAGGAGGACTGCCAGCGCGGCCGCGGCGACGCGGAGCTGCCGGGTGGGTGGTCGGCTCACGTAGGCGCTCCCTTCATCGGGCTCGGTCGAATCCGCCCGTGAAGGTGGTCGCAGCAGTGCGACGCCTCGCCCCACGGTACGCACGGATGCCGGCCAGGCAACCCCCGGCCGTGGTGGCCGGTGCCCGGTGACGCCGGGGAGCACGGGAAACTACGCGCGGACGGGGACCGGGGTCCGAACGTGGACGGCAAGCGTCATGTACCGAACGCAGCGCGGCACTGACTATGCGTTCATGGCGCCGTTGGTTCGTTACCCTCCCACCTGCGCCGAGGTTCGGCGGCGAGTGGGCTCACGCGCCGCGGTCCACCTCCGGCGACCGTGGGCCGGGTTGAGCGATGAGGGAGTACGTACGTGGGTCGTGAGCAGGTCCGGAACCTTGTCGACCACGCCTGGTTCCAGCGGTGCGTCACAGCCGTGATCGTGGTCAACGCGGTCACGCTCGGCCTCGAGACC
>JBOHED010000430.1:0-6013 GCA_050700915.1 Actinopolymorphaceae bacterium
AGCACCGCGATGGTCGCGCCCGCCATCAGCAGCGTGATCTGGGTGAAGTACTCGTTCTGGAACTGCGCGAGCGCCACCGGGAGCGTCTGGAGCTCTTCTGAGTTGATGTAGATCAGCGGGCCGAACAGGTCGTTCCACGAGTCGAGGAAAGTGAAGATGGCGATCGCTGCCAGAGCGGGTGCCGTCTGCGGCAACATGATGCGCCAGAAGACCGTGAACGTACCAGCACCGTCGACCCGCGCGGCATCCTCGAGTTCCTGCGGAAGGCTCTTGAAGTACTGCCGCATCAGGAACGTCGCGAACACCGGCGTGAAGACGCGCGGCACCCAGAGCGGAAACTGCGTGTCGATCCAGCCGATCTGGCGGAACACGAGGTACTGCGGGATGAGGTAGGCGATCCCGGGGATCATCGCCGTCGCCAACACCAGCAGGAAAAGCAGGTCGCGTCCGGGAAACCGCAGCCTGCCGAACGCGAAGCCGGCGAGCGCGGCGATCACCAACAGGCCGGCGACGTTGATGAACGCGAGCTTCACGCTGTTGACGAAGAACGTCGGGATGATGGCGACGACCTCGGCGTAGTTGCCCCACTGCAGGTCGCTGGGAAACAGCGTCGGCGGGACGGTGAGAACCTGACCCTCCTCCTTCAGCGACGCGCCCACCATCCAGACCAGCGGAAGGACGAACGCCGCGGCGAGAAGGATCATCACGACGTAGGCGAGCCAGTCCAGGGCCTTCGCCACGGTCCGGCTGGTGCGCAGGTCAGCCATAGAACACCCACCTCCGCTGGAGTCTCCACTGCACGTAGGTCACCGTGACGAGAATGACGAAGAGCAGCCAGGCCAGCGCGGACGCGTAACCGAGCTTTCCGGAGCCGAACGCCTGTTGGTAGAGGTAGTAGATGTAGACGCTGGTCGAGTGTCCTGGCCCACCCTGGGTCATGATGTAGATGATCCCGAAGACCTGGAACGACGTGATGAACTGCGTCACCAGGACGAAGAACAGATGTGGTGTGAGCAACGGCATCGTGATCCGCCGCACCCTGCGCCACGGTCCGGCGCCGTCGATCTCCGCCGCTTCGTAGAGGTCCTGGGGAATTCCCTGCATGCCGGCCAGGAAGATCACCATCGGGTAGCCCGCACCCTGCCACACGCTGACGATGACGACGGCGGGCATCGCCCACGTGGAACTCGCCAGCCAAGACGGCCCGTCGATGCCGACGCTCGACAGCAGTGCGTTGATCAGCCCGCGTTCGGGGTTGTAGATCCAGTACCAGATGTAGCCGATCGCGACGACGTTGGTGATGTACGGCGCGAAGTACGCGGCCCGCAACAGCGAGATGCCCCGCATCTGACGGTTGCACAGCAGGGCGAGGAAGAAGCCGAGCACGGTGGTCAGCGGAATGGCGAGAATCGTGAAGACGACCGTGTTGCTCAACGTCTCGAGGAACAACGGATCGCCGGTGAACATCGTCCGGAAGTTGTCCAGACCGACGAAGCGCGGCGGTGCGATGCCGTCCCACTCGGTGAGGGAGATGTAGATCGAGACGAGGATCGGGAAGAGCTGGAACGCCACGATGCCGAGGATGAGTGGCGCGATGTAGAGCAGCCCTTCGTATCGCTCGAACCGACGGAAGCGTGGTTCGGAACGCTGCCGTCCCGCCCCCGGCGGCCGCGCCGTCCTGACGTCGACGGGCGGGTCGCCGGTCACCGAGGTGTTCATGGGTTCCACCCAGGTCTCACTTCGAGATGATCTCTTCCACCTGTGCCTTCACCGACGAGAGCACCTCGCTGGCGGTTTTCTCGCAGTTGTAGACCTTGTCCAGGGCGGGCCGGTAGATCTCGCGCGCACCGAGCGTGTCGGTGCTCTGGTTGGGCAACGTCGAATGGTCGACCGCCTCCGCGAAGAGACCGACATTCTCGGGTGGACCGCTGAGTGCCGACAGGGCGTCCTTGTGCATCGGCAACCACATCTTGCCCTTCACCAGGATCTCGCCGCCCTCCTTGGTGGTGAGGAACTTCAGCAGTTCCCAGGCGGCCTCGGGGTTCTTGGCCTTCTCCGGAATCGAGTACACGACGCTCGACTCGGTGAGCTGTCCGGCCGGACCTGCCGGTGGCGGCGCGACGTCCCAGTTGATGTCCTTGACGGCTTCCTCGATGTAGGGAATCGAGCTGAACTGCCGGTACATCATCGCCAGCCGGCCCTGCGCGAACATCTGCAGGTCGATGTCGTCGCTCTGCAGGTCACCCCAAGCCGGTTGCACCTTGTGGACACAGGTCAGGTCGGTCGCCCACTGGATGGCTTCGGCGGCCTTGGGGTTCGCGAGGGTGAACGTCCTGCCGTCCGGTGAGTAGATGCCGTCCGGCTCGCCGTTGTTGACCGCCCAGGTCTGCTCGAACCCGGTGTCGAGGTAGATCAGCGTGCCGAACCGCTCACCCGGGATGGTGAGCTTCTTGGCGACCTCGACGAAGTCGTCCCAGGTCCAGCCGTCGGAGGTCCACTCGGTCGGCGGGAGAGGGAGGCCGGCCTCTTTGAACATGTCGACGTTGTAGAACATCAGCCGCGGCGAGTGCGCGATCACCCATGCCGTGAACTTCCCGTCCGACTGCTGCGGGAAGTTGTAGAGCTCCTCCGAGAAGTTCGAGACGTCGATCTTGTCCTTCTCGATGAAGGGAGTGAGGTCGAGCAGACCACCGGTCCTCGAGATGCCCTTCACGTAGTCATCGTTGATCTTGACCAGATCCGGTGGCGCGCCGCTGGCGAGGACCGTACGGAACTTCGTGTCGTACTCCGCCGGCACGGGTTGGATCTCGACCTTGATCCCGCTCTCCTTCTCGAACGCGGTGATCGCGTCGCCGAACGGCGTTCCGTCCAGGGCGAGGTCGTTGAGGAAGGTCATCTGCTTGCCGTCGCCGCCGCCACCGCCGCCGGCGGTCATGCCACATCCGGCGAGTGCGGTCGAGCCGACTGCGGCCGATCCGGCGAGAGCCGCCATACCGCCGACGAACTGCCGGCGGCCGAGCCTGGTGGAGAATCCCCGTGCCGTAAGGGATCCGGTCCGATTGTTGCCAGGGGTGCTGTCGACGCGTCTCATGGCAAGACCTCCTTGCGCCGGAGATGTCTGGGTCGCCCTGCGGACAGTCGGCCCCTTACGAGACCGGCGCTGGGTACGTATGCCGGACGTTCCGTTGTTATACCAACCGGGTATCGGGCGGTCAATCGCCGGAATGCGCGGTGGCCGACACTGGAACACCTCGGGTTGCGCACCGGACCGCGGCTCACTCTTCGGAGAGGTCCTCGTTCGTACGACCGGACAGGACCGAACGCAGCTCTGTCCGTTCCGGCGTGCGCCGACGGTCCGCGTCCTCGTCGTCTACCTTCACCAGCAGCCACTGGTCGTCCCGACCCCGGAAACGGGTACGGGTCAAGGCGAACGCGCCCCGCAGCTTCTCCCCGTGCAGCCGGAACTTCACGTGCCCGTTCTCCAGACCCTGCGCCATCGGGACCGGCTCACCACGGCGCTCGGTGAGGTTCTCGTAGGTGCCGGTGTCCCAGACGATGACCGTTCCCGCGCCGTACTCGCCGGGAGCGAGCCGCCCTTCGTAGTCGATGTGGTCGAGCGAGTGGTCCTCGACCTGCGCGGCCAGCCTCTTCTGGCGCGGATCCAGCGACGGTCCCTTGGGTACGGCCCACGACGCGAGAACGCCGTCGACCTCCAGCCGGAAGTCGTAGTGCAGGGTCCGCGCGTGGTGTCGCTGGACGACGAACCGCGGCGCGTTCACCCGGTCGCGAGGACCGTTCACCGGCTCGGTGGCGCGGACATCGGCGCGCCGGCCATCGCCTGGGCGACGGCGTGCAGGTTGCGGGCCATGGTCCGTCCGGTCCGCTCCGACCATGCGTGCCCGTCGTCGGTGTCGGCGTACGAAGGTCCCGGTCCCGGCCCGCCGTTCCAGTAGGTCCACCCCTGGCCGGGCACCGTGTAACCGAGGCCGACGAGCGCACCGGCGATCTCGCTGATGACGTGCTGGGCGCCGTCCTCCTGGGCGGTGACGACCACACCGGCGACCCGGTTGTACGCGACCGGCCGGCCGGTTTCGTCGGTCTCGCCGCGCATGGCGTCCATGCGTTCGAGGACGCGTTGGGCGATCGAGGACGGCCGGCCGAGCTGGGTCGGGCTCGCGAGGACGAGGATCGCCGACCGCAGCAGCTGGTCGTGCAGGCGTGGCCAGTCGTCGGCGTCACCCAGGTCGGTCCCGACGCCGGGCGGAACCAGCTGGTCGACCACCCGGACGACGTCCACGCTGACGCAGAGCCGTTCGAGCTCCTCGACCACCACCTGGGCGAGCAGCGCGGTGTGGGACGGCTGCGGAAACGGCTTCAGCGTGCAGTTGAGTACGACGGCATGCATCGCCTCACCCCCGCCGTGTTCCCTACCCACCGACGTACGCCTGGAACGTTTGCGTACGCCAGTAATGGTTTGCGTACGCCAGTATTGGGCAGTCCTCGCGGGTGAGCTGCTGCATTGCCGGATGTGGTCCGGCCGGCGCGATGCTCGGCCTGTTGCTCGCCCGTGCGGGAGTCGACGTCGTGGTGCTGGAGAAGCATGCGGACTTCCTGCGGGACTTCCGCGGCGACACCCTGCACCCGTCGACGCTGGAGCTGCTGGCCCAGCTCGGCCTGGCCGAGAAGGTGCATGCCCTGCCGCACTCGAAGGTCACGACGGTGTCGGTACGGGCAGGTGCCCAGGAGGCGCGGGTGGTCGACCTCGCACACCTGCGCACCCCGTTTCCGTACATCATGTTCGTACCCCAGTGGGACTTTCTCGACCTGATCGCGGCGGAGGCCGGGCGCTACCCGCAGTTCCGGCTGGTGCGGGAGGCCGAGGCCGAGGGTCTGATCGAGGCGGCCGGCCGGGTCATGGGCGTGCGCTACCGTACCGCCGACGGTGCCCGGCACGAGGTCCGCGCCGAGCTCACCGTGGCCGCCGACGGGCGGGACTCGACCGTACGGGCGGCTGCCGGGCTGCATCCCTTGGACAACTCGGCACCGCTCGACGTGTGGTGGTTCCGGATCTCGCGTCGGCCGGAGGATCCGGAAGGACTGTCGGTACGCATCGGAGCCGGCGAGTTCGTGGTTCTGCTCAACCGCGTCACCTACTGGCAGGTCGGTTACCTGATTCTCAAGGGCGCCACACAGGACCAAGTTCGGGCTCGTGGACTGGAGGCGTTCCGGCGGTCGCTGGCGTATCTCGTCCCCGAGGTCGCCGACCGGGTGGGCGAGGTCACCGACTGGGAGCAGGTGAAGACGCTCTCGATCCGGTCCAACCGGCTCACCCGGTGGTACCGCCCGGGTCTGCTCTGCATCGGCGACGCCGCGCACGCCATGACCCCGGTCGCCGGTGTGGGGATCAACCTCGCCATCCAGGACGCCGTCGTGGCGGCCAACCTCCTGGCCGGGCCGCTGCGGTCCGGGCGGGTCACCGTACGCCAGCTTCGTTCGGTCCAACGCCGCCGCGCCCTGTCGGTGCGGATCATCCAGGCGTTCCAGTCGGCGATCCAGGACCGGCTCCAGACTCCGGTCCTGCGTGGGGGATCCGCGGCTGCCCAGGGGGAGGTCGTGGGGCTGCCGCGGGCGCTCGCGCTGGTCGGGCGGATTCCGCTGCTGCGCCGGATCCCCGCCCGGCTGATCGGTAAGGGAGTGTGGAGAGTACGCCTCAGCCGGCGACTCGAAGCGTTGTCGACGCCCCTGCCCGACTCGCAGGCTCCGCGGTGACGGCCAGAATGTCCACGGCGATCAGGTACCGACGACGGCCAGGACCCCGGCGACAATGAGGACACCGGCGACGACCAGGCCGGCGAAGGCGAACCCGGCGATCGCCCACCAGTGGCGTGGCTTCGGCTTGCGTGGCGTCGGCGCACGCCGCTTGGCATGAGCACCCATGAGCATGTCTCCGTAGCGAAGGTGAACAGGACCTACGGTGGACAAGCCTGGTCGCCGCGGTGTGGTGGTCGCATGA
>JBOHED010000431.1:0-5991 GCA_050700915.1 Actinopolymorphaceae bacterium
TCCGACTGGCCCGCCGACGAGCAGGACTTCGAGCGGGCCCGGTTCGAACCCGACCGGAGCTTCGGCGCGGTGGACGGCGGCGAGGTCGTCGGCCACACCTGTGCCTACTCCTTCGCGATGACGGCACCTGGCGGGCCTCTTCCGGTTGCCGGCGTCAGCATGGTGGGTGTCCTTCCCACCCACCGGCGGCGCGGCGTCCTGACGGCGTTGATGCGCCACCAACTCACGACGCTGCACGAGACCGGTGCCGAGCCGGTGGCCGCGCTCACGGCGTCCGAACCCGCGATCTACGGCCGGTTCGGCTACGGAATGGCGGCTGAGGCCGCGAGCGTCGACATCCCACGAGCGCATCGTGCGCTCCGGGCCGTCCCGGGGTCGGGCGAGGTGACGCTTCGCTACGCGGACAAGGACAAGGCGCTCGACGTCTGTGCCGAACTGCGTGAGGCTATCGTCGCCGGCCGACCGGGGATGTTCCGGCACACCGAGCCGTGGCGTCGCGGCGAGATCGCCGATCCGGCAAGTACTCGGCACGGTGCCAGCCCGTTGCGGTGCGTACTCGCCGAACGCGGCGGAAGCGTGACCGGCTTCGCCTACTTCCGTACGAAGCCCTCGTGGAACCAGCGCGGTCCGGACGGGACGACCCTGGTCGAACGGGTGCACGCGACCGATCCCGCCTCCTACGCAGCACTGTGGGGTTTCCTGCTCGACCAGGACCTCGCCGCCACGACCACCTGCCGCCGACTGGCCGTCGACGACCCGCTGCTGTCCCTGCTCGTCGACATCCGGCAGGCGCAGCTGAAGATCCGGGACGGCCTGTGGGCGAGGCTGGTCGACGTCGGTCGGGCGCTCGCGTCCCGGACCTACTCCGCACCGGTCGACACGGTGATCGAGGTCCGCGACTCCTTCTGTGGTTGGAACTCCGGCCGCTGGCATTTCGCCGGCGACGCGACCGGCGCCTCCTGCGGCAAGGTCACCCGCGAGCCCGACCTGGTGGTCGACGTCGCCGACCTCGGGGCGGCGTTCTTCGGCCGCCCGGCGCTGCGACAGCTCGGCGCGGCAGGCGTCGTCGACGAACGCACGCGCGGGAGCCTCGCGGCCGTCTGCCGTGCGTTCCGGCACGACCCGCTCCCCTGGCTCGACACGCCGTTCTGACGCCGGCTGATGTCAGGGCTTCCCGGGGTACCCCGTGGCTACCCGGGCAGGGCGGGTGCGACGCCGGTCTTTTCGTACTCCGTGAGCATCGCGACCCGCCGGGCGTGCCGCTCCGCACCCGAGAACCCGGTCGTCAAGTACGCCTTGACGAAGCCGGTCACCTCGTCGAGGGCGTGCATGCGCGCCCCGACGGCGAGCACGTTCGCGTCATTGTGCTGCCGGGCCAGCAGAGCGGTCTCCTCGCTCCACGCCAGGGCGGCGCGGACGCCGACGACCTTGTTCGCCGCGATCTGCTCACCGTTACCGGACCCGCCGAGGACGATGCCGAGGCTGCCGGGGTCGGCGACAACCGCCGCGCCCGCGCGGAGGCAGTACGGCGGATAGTCGTCGTCCGGGTCGTACGCAACAGGTCCGTGGTCGATGACCTCGTGCCCTTCGTCGGCGAGCCATCGGCTCAGCTGCTGCTTCAGCTCGAATCCGGCATGGTCCGATCCCAAGTGCACGCGCATGACGCAGAGTCTGGCAGTCCCTGCAGGTCCGGGGGTCTGTAGGTGCGGAGTTGCGGCGTGCCAGGTCCCTACCGGGCGAAGGTGTCGCGATGGACGCGGTCGAGAGCGACGAGCACCGCACCGCGGAGCACCGGACTTTCCGCCACCGTGGCAGGGACGACGGAGGTCGGGAGCGGAACGACGTCGGCCAGGCGTTCGGCCACGCGGTGCGCGAGGTGCTCGCCACCGGACCGACCCACCCCGCCGGCGAGGACGAGATATCCCGGATCGAGGACGGCACAGATCGCCGCGGCTCCCGCCACCACGCGATCGGCCAGGGCGTCGAGGAACGCCGCGGCCGGTGAGCCATGCACCGCCCCGGATTCGGCGGCCGCCGCGACCAGGGCGCCCGGCGACGGCATCCCGTCGCCGACCTGTCTGTGGCGCGGGTCAGGCGCGCCGCGCAGGTGTCTCGCGGCCAACTCCTCCACAGCGGCTCCTCCCGCAGCTTCCTGGAAGCGCCCTGCGGAGGTCGGCAGGTACGCGAGCTCGCCCACACCGCCGGACGCACCACGCAGGAGTTCACCGCCCAGGACGACGGCCGCTCCGATGCCCGTGTCCAGCCACAGCAGCGCGAACGTGTCCCGTCCGCGGGCGGCGCCGAGCCGATGCTCTGCCAAAGCGGCCAGGTTGACCTCGTTCTCGAGCAGGACCCGAGAGGTGTACCGCCGACGCAGCCCCGGCAGGACGTTCGCGTGCCAGGTCGGCAGGGAGGCCACGAAGCTGAGGTCACCCGTCGCGGGATCGACCAGGCCGGGCGTACCGACCACCACCATCCGCAGCCGGTCGTCGATGCACCCGGCGTCGACACGGCCGGCGTCGGCACCCGCGGCATCGACACGGCCGGCGTCGGCCAGTCCGGCGTCGATCAGTGCGCCGTCGACGGCCGCCCCGACGATCAGGTCGGGCGCGACGCCCGGATCCTGCGGGACGGACGCCCCGCCCACCTGGCGCCCGGTGGCGTCGGCGAGTACTGCGACGACGCGATCGGGCCTGACCTCGACCCCGGCGACGAACGCCCGCTCCGCGACGACGCCGTAGAGCGTGGCGTTCGGGCCGCGGCGTTCGGTCCCCGCCTCGCCGACGGGCGCGACCAGGCCAGCCGCCTCGAGCCGGTGGACGAGTTCGGCGACCGTCGGCCCCGAGAGGCCGGTCAGTGCCCGCAGCTGCGCCCGGGTCAGCGGGCCACGATCGAGCAGCAGGTCGAACGCCAGCCGGTCGTTGATGAGCCGCGCGGTGGTCGGCGTGGCCGTACGCCCGGCCGCCGCGGCCGTCACGGCAGAGGTCACCGGAGCGGCAGCTGAAACCACCGCCGGCGCCACTGCCGGCGCTGGCGCGGATGGCTGTCCGCGACCTGTCACGCCACTTTTCATCAGGAACCCTGCCTGTTAGTTTCAGGCGCAAGCTACCTGCGTGGACGCGCATGGTCAATCACTCCCGAAGGACTGCCCGTGCCGAAGCCGCAGGACGACGGTGCCCGACGCCCGGATCGGTCCAGTCGCGCTCCGTCGTACGCCCTCGCCGGCTTCTTCGCGATCGTCGGCTTCCTGCCGGCCAACTGGCTCGTCCGCGTGCCCGACGTCAAGGACCAGGTGGCCGCGTCCGCCGGCGAACTCGGGCTCGCGCTGCTCTGCGGATCGGTTGGCGGCCTCGTCGCCACGTTCGCCGCCGGCCGGATGTGCGTACGCTTCGGAACCCGCCGCGTCCTGGTCGTGGCGGCCGTCCTGCTCAGCACGGTGCTCATCCTCCCGGCCCTGGCGATCTCGACGCCGACCCTGGGTGCTGCGCTGGTCGGCTTCGGCATCTCACAGGCGACGTTCAACATCGCCCTCAACAGCACGGCCGTCGAGGTGGCGGCAGCGAGCGGCAACCCGCTGATGCCGGGCTTTCACGGCGTGTTCAGCGTCGGCGGGCTGGTCGGCGCCGCGGTCGGTGGCTATGCGGCCGCCCGGCTCTCCCCCGCGGTCCACCTCGGCCTCATGGCGGCACTCGGGCTGCTCGCCACGCTCTGGTGCGGCACGATCCTGCTCCGATCGGTGCGTACGTACGCCGAGAGGCCGGCCGGCTCGGGCGATGACAGCCCACCACCCGCCACTACGCAGCCCGGCAAGCCCAGCAGGCAGGGGAACGACCCGGCCGGCGGACGGCGGGAGTGGCACGCGGTCCGGTGGGTCGTCCTGCTCTTCGGTGTGGTGGCGGCCTGCACGGCCTTCAGCGAGTACGCCAACAACAACTGGGCGGCGCTCCATCTCCGCGAGGACCTGGGCGCGTCCGCGGCGGTCGCGGGATACGGGTACGCCGCGTACGCAGGAGCGATCGCGGCGGCGCGTTTCGCGGGAACCTTCCTGATCCGCCGGCTGGGCGACACCATGGTGCTGGCCGGGGGCTTCGCCGTCGCCGCTGTGGGCATGGTGATCGCAGCCTGGGCGGGTGCACTACCCGGCGGACTCCCCCTGGCCTTCGCCGCCTACATCGTGGTCGGTGCCGGGCTGGCCAACGTCTATCCCATCTGCATCTCGCGCGGCGGCCTGCTCGGCGGTCCCCGTGGCGTGAGCCGGGTCTCGATGATCGCCGGCCTCGGCGTCCTCAGTCAGGCACCCGTCATCGGCTTTCTCGCCGATCGCGCAGGGCTGCCGGCCGCGCTGTCCACGGTGGTGGTGCTCGCGGGCATCGGGTGCACGCTCGCCCTCGCGCTCGGCTTCGCCATCGTCCCCGCAATGCGCCGCCAGGCCGCGAGCGCTCCAGATGTGGCTACTCTCAGTTAATTTCTTCGTATTTTTCAGTCCTCTGCGTAATCGTCCCCGCTTCGGGCATTCTCATAGCGCGCGACCGGGGTGCGCTTCGGTCTACGGAGGACTGTCATGCGACTGCCCGGAGCTGTTGCACGGGTCGTTCGGAAATCTGCCGTGGCCGCGGGTGGAGTCTTGCTCGCCGTCACACTCGGCACGGCCGGAGTGTCGCCACCGGCCGTCGCCGAGGCCGGGCCGTCGGTCCCACGCGATGTGGGCGGGCTCGATCGCCCAGACGCGGCTCCCGACCTCGACGCCCGACCGGGACGGGTCGCGCCGGGCCACCGGCAGCTCGATCTTGTGGAGGCGCTCGGCGCCGACGTGCGCTGGACCCGATTCGGCACGGCGGCTTCGCTGGTTCCGCGCAGTGGGGCGTTCACGTCCCACGGCGCGGGCGGCCCGGTGGCAATCGCCCGCGGGTTCCTCCACGACAACAGGGCGCTCTTCCGGATGTCCGCGGGCGCCGTACGCCGGCTCGAGCTCGTACGCGCCGGCCCACTCGCCAACCTCACCCACGCCGATGCGGACGAAGTGCCACAGGTGGTCCTCCTCCGTGAGCGCTTCGGTGCCCTCCCTGCCGGCGCCGGCGGACTGATCGCACTCGGCATCGTCGGCGACGACATCACCTACGTGTCGTCGTCGGCGCTCGGCAGTGCCGCACCGCCCCCTCCCGCCCAGCTCACTCCCACCCAGGCGTGGCTGCGGGCCGCCGACGCGCTCGGGCGTCCGGTCGCCGCCAACGCCGTCGGCCCGATCGACCGGTCCGAGGACCGCAGGGGCTGGACGACCTTCACGGTCGCCGGATTCACCCAGGTCCAGCAGGCTCGGCTGGTGGCAGTCGGCCTGCCCGGGCACGGCGTCCGGCCGGCGTACGAGGTCAACGTCGTCGATGTCCAGGACGGCGCGGCGCTGGCGCACACCTCCTTCGTCGACGCGGCTTCCGGCACCCTGCTGCTCCGGCACAACCGCGTGGACCACCTGCTCGGGACGTACGACCATCGACGCCCGCGCGCGTCCGCCGACCGAACGCCATGCGAGCCCGGATGCGGCGTACGCCTCGCCGGCACTCTCCAGAGCCCGGTCTGGGACGCCATGCTGCCGCCGTGGCTGTCGACCATCACGACCCCCGACGAGCCGGGCGTGCCCGTCAGCGAAGAGATCTCCACCGAGAACGCGGAGAGCAACAACGCGCGAACGTCCCCCGCGTGGACCAGCCCGCTGGCCCGTACGGCCGACGCCCAGTCGGCGGACGATACGGAGTCGCCAGCTGGTACGGAGTCGCCAGCCGACGCCGGCGGACCGGCCCGCTGGAGCGACGCCTGGCGCCGCTCGGGGTGCGACATCTCCCGCCTTCACCCGGGCGGCAACGACGTCCGGGTCGCCGTCGCCGGCGTGTTCGACCTGCACAACGGGCTCCACGACTGGGCGTACCGGCTGGGCTTCACCGAGGTCAACGGCAACCTCCAGCAGGACAACGCCGGGCGCGGCGGGCTCGACCGCGA
>JBOHED010000432.1:0-3044 GCA_050700915.1 Actinopolymorphaceae bacterium
AGGCGCTGTGGTGGTGGCAGTTCTCCTACCTGTCGAGCTGGGGCGCCGAGGCCGGTGCGGTGTTGCGGTCGCTGCACTCGGTGGTCGCGCACGCACGTCTCGACTCCGGTTCGGACGAGCCGAACGCTGAATCCGAAGACGGCATGGCCGACGAGTCCGTGGGCGACGTCGCTCGGCAGTCCTGAGGATCCGAAAGGGGCGGAGCACCCACACGGCGCCTGCGGATCCAATGGCCGTTGGATGAGGGGTCCCTTCCGACGATCGCGCGTTGGATGAGGGGACCCTTCTGACGATAGGTTCGGAGCAGGGCGCCCCTCATACGAGCGGGGTTTGTAGCAGGGCGCCCCTCATGCGAACTGAGGTTCGTGGCACGGGACCCCTCTGGCCATCGAGGTGAGCAGGGTGACGGGTATCGTCGGTGGCCGCGGGGCTCAGGCGAAGGTCCACCGATCTGAAGGTGATCCTCATGACTGGCGGCAGGAACCTCAGCGGAGGGTTCGCGACCAGCGGCCTGCATCACGTCACCGCGATCGGCGGTGATCCGCAGCGCAACGCCGACTTCTATCTCCGTACTCTCGGCCTGCGGCTCGTGAAGACCACGATCAACTTCGACGATCCTGGCACCTATCACCTCTATTACGGCGACGAGAGTGGTCGGCCCGGATCCCTGATCACGTTCTTCCCCTGGCGTGACGCACCGCGCGGGCGGCAGGGAGTCGGGCAGGCCACGACCACGGCGTTCTCCGTGCCGGAGACGTCGATCGGCTGGTGGAAGCAGCACCTGCAGGCTCAGGGCGTCGAGGTCAGCCAGGTCACCAACCGCGACCAGGAGGCCGTCCTCACCCTGCGCGACCCCGACGGCCTGGTCATCGCCCTCGTCGCCCATCCGCAGGGCGATCCGCGCGATCCGTGGAACGCCGGCCTGGTCCCCGGCGAGCATGCGATCCGCGGGCTGCACTCCGTCACCCTGTCGGTGTCGCGCGAGGAGGCGACCGCCGCGATGCTGGTCGACGGCCTTGGCCTGCGGCTCGACAGCGAGGGCGCGAACCGGTTCCGATTCGCAGCCGGGGAAGGCGGTCCCGGTGCGTACGTCGATGTCGTCGTCACTCCGAACGCACCGCGCGGCCTGGTCGCGGTCGGCACCGTGCACCACGTCGCCTGGCGGGCGCCCGACGAGGCCACCCAGGTGGCGTGGCGCGAGGAGCTCATCGACGACGGGGTCGAGGTCACGTCGATCATGGACCGGCAGTACTTCCGTTCCATCTACTTCCGCGAGCCGGCCGGCACACTGCTGGAGATCGCGACCGACCAGCCCGGGTTCGCGATCGACGAACCGTTGCTCGAACTCGGCCGTGCGCTCAAGCTGCCGCCCTGGCTCGAACCCGACCGCGCGCAGATCGAGGCGACCCTGCCGAAGCTCAACCTTCCCGGCGAGAACGATCCCCGCCCCGAGCCGCAGCCGCAGAGTGGACCGGCGTGACCTCCACGTCGGGCGCGTCGTCGTACCCGGCTGGCTTGTCGCTGGACCACCAGTTCACCGCCGGCGACCCGGCCGAGCCGGTATTCCTCGCACTCCACGCGACCGGCGGGTCACCAGAGGACCTGCTGGAGCTGGCACGCTTCCTCCACCCGGGCGCTGCCGTGCTCGCGCCGGCCGGACCGGTCTCCGAACGCGGGGCGGCCCGGTGGTTCCGTCGCCTCTCCGAGGGCGTGTTCGACGTCGAGGACGTGATAGCGCGTACGCATCAACTGGCGGAGTTCGTCGTCGCCGCGCGGCAGGCGTACGACCTGGATGATCGGCGGGTCATCGCGCTCGGGTTCTCCAACGGCGCGAACATCGCGGCCGCGACTCTCCTGCTGCGCCCCGATGTCCTGCGGGAGGCGGTCCTGTTTGCCGTGATGATGCCGGTGCCGGACCCGCCGGACCATGACCTGGTGGCCAGTCGGGTCTTCATGGCCAACGGCACCCACGACCCGATGGCGCCTCTCGATTCGGTCGTACGTCTGGAGCGGGCGCTGCTCGCCCGGTCCGCACAGGTCCAGGTCCACCGCCACGACGGCGGGCACCAGATCACGATCGACGCGGCCCGTGCGGCACGAGGGTGGCTTGGCGAGCCGGGGGAGTGACGACGGCCGCGACCGTGCGGTGAATCCGGATGGGATGAGGGGACTCCTTCGTACGAGCCCGGGTTGGATGAGGGGACCCTGCGTACGAACCTATGGGATGAGGGGGCCCCTCATCGAAGGCGTCGTCGACGCGACGGGCAGCCCGCTGCGCGGATCGACCGGTGGCAGCTCGGGCGGCAGGAACACCCACCGCTTGTAGGACCAGAAGCGGAACAACGAGCCGAGGCCGAGCCCGATGACGTTGGCCGACAGGTTGTACGCGAGCGGCCCTTCCAGGCCCAGAACGTAGACGGTGAACCCGACGACGCCGAGCGCGATCACGAGGCCGACGGCGTTGAGGGCGAAGTAGAGGAGGTACTCCTTCGCGAGCCCTTGCCGGGCGCGGTGCCGCCAGGTCCAGAACCTGTTGCCGAGGAACGCGACCGTCGCGGCGACCGCCACGGAGATCGTCTTGGACGTGAGCGGTCCGAGGTCGAGGCCGAACCGCAGGACGTTGGATCCGGCGATGTCGACGACAGCGGCGATGCCGCCGACCGTCCCGAACTTCGCCAGCTCGGCGACGAGGTGTTCGAACCGCCGCCACAGCCACGTCCACCGCAGCACACTCACCCGCCGAACGTTAACCGACCCGGGTCAGCAACCGGTCGCCAAGACGGGAAGTCGCCGGCCCGGTCCTACGGCTTGCGAGCGACCCCGCAGAACGCCCAGCGGGACCCGTCGCTGTCGGCGGCCTCCGGGTCGTCGGCACCCCACAGGCCGATATGGGTGAGTCCCGGCTCGGCACCCTCGTAGGGGGTCACCAGGTCCAACCCGGTGAACAGGCTCGCGATCTCCGCCTTGGAGCGCAGGTGGAGCTGCTCGGTCGCCTTCTCGTAGATCTCGCGTACCTGCTCGGCGATCACCGGGGACGTCTTCTC